>JAIOJV010000074.1 GCA_019911805.1 Gammaproteobacteria bacterium | reverse complement strand
GGCTTCGGTAGGGGTGAGTGGCGGACAATACGAGTGTGGTGACGAGCGATGGCGATAGTACAGACAGCACAGGGTTTCGGGGGACTGCCGGCATTGCGGCAGGTGGGGCTGATGGTCGGCTTGGCGGCAAGCGTCGCCCTGGGGGTGGCGGTGGCCCTGTGGTCACAGACTCCGAGCTACAGCCTCCTGTACGGCAACCTCTCGCAACGGGATGCGGCGGACGTGGCCGATGTGCTGCAGAAATCGAACATCCCGTTCAAGATCGATGCGACCAGCGGCGCATTGCTGGTCGCCGCGGGCGAGCTGCAGAAGGCACGGCTGCAGCTCGCCGCCGACGGCCTGCCGAAAGGCACCAGCAACGGTTTCGAAATGCTCAACCAGGATCAGGGGTTCGGCACCAGCCAGTTCGTCGAGACGGCCCGCTATCAGCATGCCTTGGAAAACGAGCTTGCCCGCACCATCAGCTCGTTGCGCAGCGTCGAGAGCGCACGTGTGCACCTGGCCATCCCCAAGCGCTCGGTGTTCGTGCGCAAACAAGAGGCACCGAGCGCGTCCGTGGTCGTCAATCTCTATGCCGGTCGGTCACTGGACGAGGGGCAGGTGGCCTCGATCATTCATCTGGTGGGCTCCAGTGTGCCGCATCTGTCGCCCGACCAGGTGACGGTGGTCGATCAGCGCGGCAACCTGCTCACCACACCGGACGCGGCTGCTGAGGTCGGCATGACCTCCAGCCAGTTCGCCTACACGCGCAAGGTCGAAAGCACGTACGTGCAGCGGATCGAGGGCCTGCTCGGCCCCCTCATCGGGCCGGGTGGGGTGCGCGCCCAGGTCGCGGCCGAGCTCGATTTCACGGTGACCGAAAAGACCCGCGAGACCTTCAATCCGGATCTGCCGGCTCTGCGCAGCGAACAGATCAGCGAAGAGCACATGTCGTCGAGTGTCACTGGCCTTGGCGTACCGGGTATGCTGTCCAATCAGCCGCCGGCCGCCGCGACCACCGATCCAAACACCGCAGCGGCAGGGGCGGGTGAAAGCAACGGCAACACCAGCCGGCGCAGCACCCGCAACTACGAACTCGACAAGACGATCAGCCATACCCGGCTGGCCAGCGGCAACGTGCGGCGGTTGTCGGTGGCGGTCGTTCTCGATGACAAGCAGACGGTGAACGAGCAGGGTGAGACGGTACGGCAGCCGTGGGCGGACGAGGAACTCGCCAAATTCACCATGCTGGTGCGGGAGGCCGTGGGCTTCAACGCGCAGCGTGGCGACAGTGTGCAGGTCATCAATGCCGCCTTCCAGCCGGTACCGCCGGTGGAGGCGCTGCCTGCACTGCCGCTGTGGGAACAGCCCTGGTTGCGGGATGCGCTCAAGCAGGCCGCCGGCGCGATCGGCGTACTGATCCTTATATTCGGGGTGCTCAGGCCGACACTGCGGAGCCTGACCGAGAAAGGCATTGCCGCACCGCAACCGGCGTTGGCTGCCGGTGATGCCGGGCTGGAGGACGACCAGGTGTCCCTCGGCCGGCCACCGGCGCGTGGTTCACTGCCGGGTCCGCGGGATTATGAGCAGCAGATCGTCACCGCGCGCGGCATGGTCCAGCAGGATCCCAAGCGGGTGGCGCAGGCGGTCAAGACCTGGGTGAACCAGGATGGCTGACGCGGCTTCGACAGGAAAATTCTCGGGCGTCGACCGTGCGGCGATCTTCCTGCTGTCGCTGGGTGAGGCCGATGCCGCCCAGATCCTCAGGCACATGGGGCCGAAGGAGGTACAGAAGGTGGGCTCGGCCATGGCCGCGATGGCCAATGTGTCGCGCGAGCAGGTACAGGCGATCCTCGGCGATTTCATCGAGATGGTCGAGAGCCAGACCGCACTGGGTGTCGGCTCCGAAGAGTACATTCGCAGGGTCATGGTCGACGCACTCGGCGAGGAGAAGGCCGGCACGCTGATCGACCGTATCCTGCTGGGCCGCAATACCAAGGGGCTGGAGTCGCTCAAGTGGATGGACGCCCGCGCGGTCGCGGAGATCATCCGTCTGGAACATCCACAGATCATAGCCATCGTGCTGTCCTACCTCGACAGCGATCATGCGGCCGACGTGCTCACCTATCTGCCCGAGCGCGTGCGCATCGATGTCCTTATGCGTATCGCCACGCTCGACGGCATTCAGCCAGCGGCGCTGGCCGAGCTGGACGAGATCATGGAACGCCAGTTCTCCGGTTCCAATAATGTCAAATCGTCCTCGGTCGGTGGCATCAAGGCGGCTGCCAACATCCTGAATTTCATCGATAGTTCCATGGAGGGTGAGATCATGGAGCTGGTCAAGGACGCCGATGCCGAACTCGGCCAGAAGATCCAGGATCTGATGTTCGTATTCGATAATCTGGCCGATGTCGACGACCAGGGCATCCAGGCGCTGCTACGCGAGGTGTCATCCGACAATCTCATCATCGCGCTCAAGGGCGCCGACGAGACGGTGCGCGAGAAGGTCTTCAAGAACATGTCGAAACGCGCCGCGGAGATGCTGCGCGACGATCTGGAGGCCAAGGGGCCGGTGCGCCTCTCCGAGGTCGAGATCGCGCAGAAGGAAATCCTCGCCATTGCCCGCCGCATGGCCGAGGCCGGCGACATCGTGCTGGGTGGCAAGGGTACAGAACAGTATGTGTGATAGCAGGTACTAGGTGCTAGGTGCTAGGGCCGAGGGAAAACCTTCTTCCTACCTGGTGTCTCGTACGGAAAGTAAAGTGATTTAAGGAGCCTCTGATGGATTCGTCGTACCGTCATTGCGGGCGCAGCGAAGCAATCTCATTCGACGGCAGATCCAAAATTTGGAGATTATTGGCTGCGCTCACCCCTGCGGGGCCGCCCTACGGGCGTTCTGCGCTCGCAAGCTCGCTGGTGCCGCGTCGCGGCGCTCCTCGCAATGACGGATTAATCAGAGGTTCCTTAGTAACTGCATAGACCACCAGGTGCCAGGTAGGGAAAAAGGTTTTCCCTGGGCCCTAGAACCTAGAACCTGAGATAAAACCGACAATGACCAGAATCATTCTCAAAGAGCATCTCGACGGTATCGAGAGCTGGACGCTGCCCGATGTGCAACCGCGTGGTGGTACGTCGGTTGCACGACCATTGACGGCGCAACAGATCGAGGAGCTGCAGGCGCAGGCGCGTGAGGAAGGGTTTGCACAAGGTCGGCGCGAGGGTCTGGAGGCGGGACGCAAGGAGATCCTGGCCCGTGTGCACGAACTCGAGGGTCTGATGCAGGTGCTCGCCCGACCACTCGAACAGCTCGATGAGCAGGTGGAGCAGGAGCTGGTACACCTGGCGCTGGCCGTGGCGCGCCAGCTGATACGGCGCGAACTCAAGGCCGATCCCGGCCAGGTGCTGGCCGTGGTGCGCGAGGCGATGGCGACCCTGCCGATCGCCGCACGCAATGTGCGTCTGCACCTGCACCCCGAAGACGCGGCGCTGATCCGCGATACCCTCTCGCTCAGCGAGGTGGAACAGGGCTGGAAGGTCATCGAGGACCCGTTGCTGACACGCGGCGGTTGTAAGGTGAGTAGCGACAGCTCGCAGATCGATGCAACCGTGGAGCGCCGGCTGCAGGCCGTCATCGCCAGCACACTGGGTGGCGAGCGGCAGGGCGATTCCGAACAGCAGGGATGAGGGCACGCGCAGATGGCGACGATCGGCACCCGGCCTGAGGCGCAGCGCGCAGCGCGCTGGCGTGAGCGTCTCGTGGCCTATCGGATGCGCGCCGAGCGCCCGCTGGGTCTGGATGTCGAAGGTCGGCTGACGCGCATGGTGGGGCTGACGCTCGAGGCAATCGGGTGCCCCGCCGCGATCGGTGGCCGCTGCATGGTAGTCAATCCCGACGGCTCGCGGGTCGAGGCCGAGGTCGTCGGTTTCTCCGGCGAAAAGCTCTTTCTCATGCCCATCGGCGACCTGCAGGGGCTGGCGCCGAATGCGCGTGTCATCCCGACACGCCGGGTATGCGAGGCACCGGCCGGGCCGGGTCTGCTCGGTCGCGTTCTCGACGGTTCCGGTCAGCCGCTGGACGGCAAGGGTCCGCTGGACATCGAGGCGCGCGTGCCGCTGACCGGCCGGCCGATCAACCCGCTGAATCGCAGCCCCATCCGCGAGCCGCTGGACGTCGGTGTGCGTGCCATCAATGCCCTCATCAGCGTCGGCCGCGGTCAGCGCATGGGCCTGTTCGCCGGCAGTGGCGTAGGCAAGAGCGTGCTGCTGGGCATGATGACGCGCTATACCAATGCGGATGTCATCGTCGTCGGACTGATCGGTGAACGCGGCCGCGAGGTGGTGGAGTTCGTGCAGAACATCCTCGGCGAGGAGGGTATGGCCCGCGCCGTGGTCATCGCCACGCCGGCCGACAACTCGCCGCTGATGCGCCTGCACGGCGCGATGCTTGCCACCAGCATCGCCGAATACTTCCGCGACCAGGGGCTGCAGGTGTTGCTGTTGATGGACTCGCTGACCCGCTTCGCCCAGGCTCAGCGTGAGATCGCGCTCGCCATCGGTGAGCCGCCGGCGACCAAGGGCTATCCGCCGTCCGTCTTCGCCAAGCTGCCGCAACTGGTCGAACGTGCCGGCAACGGGGATGTCAACGGCGGTTCGATTACCGCCTTCTACACCGTGCTCGCCGAGGGTGACGATCAGAACGATCCGATCGCGGACGCCGCCCGTGCGATCCTCGATGGTCACATCGTGCTGTCGCGCGAGCTGGCGGAATCCGGCCATTACCCGGCGATCGACATCGAGGCCTCCATCAGCCGCGCCATGACCGAGATCACCGACGCGGCGCACATGCAGGCGGCACGACGCTTCAAGCAACTCTATTCCACCTATCGCCGGCATCGCGACCTGATCAGTGTGGGCGCCTACCAGAAGGGTGCGGATCCACGGGTCGACGAGGCGATCGCGTACCAGCCACGGCTGGTGGAGTTCCTCCAGCAGAACCTGCGCGAGGCCGTGCCCCTGGTCGACAGCCTTGACGATCTCGACGGCCTGACCGGCGGCACGGCGGAGCCGGTCGGCAGCGCTGGACAGAAGGGTATGGCGGTGGTGCGATGAGGAGGCCTAAACCGTGAGCCGCAGTACGCGCATGCAACCGGTCGCGGAGGTCGCACTGCGCCGTGAGCGCGAGGCCGCGGCGCGACTGGGTGAATGTCAGCGGCGCGAGCAGGCCGGCGTGCAGCGGCTGGAGGAATTGCGGCGCTACCGGGATGAATACACCCGACAATTCGCCGCCGGTGGCAGTCTCGGTGCCGCGCGCTTGCGCGATTACCGCGCCTTCCTCGACCGCCTGAATCAGGCCGTCGAGCAACAGGGAGAACTGCTGCTGCGCGTTCGCCGTGAGTGCGAGACCCAGCGTCGGCGCTGGTTGGATCTGCACGGACGTGCCGAGGCCCTCGGCAAGGTGGTGGAGCGCTATCGGGTCGAAGAACGTGCCGGTGAGGAGCGCCGTGAACAGAAGGAACTGGATCAGCGCACGCTATCGACGGGCCGGTCCGACGGGGAGACGTGAGCCCTGCAGCGGGCTGGCACGGGGTTTGCTCGTCAATGCTCGTCGGGGAAACCGACCGTGGTGCGACGCACCGTTCGATCCACCGTTGATCCAGGAGAACACCGTGCCGGACATGCCCCTGTCTCAGGTTCCCGCCGCACCAGCCACTGCGAAGGCGTCACGGGGAGCCGAACCGGCTGCCACAACAGCTAAAGATTCTTCGTCAAATCAATGGTTTTCCACTGTTTTGGGGGAACGACTCCAATCCGGTGGGGGCGGTACCGCAGCCCCTGACAAGGCCGGTCGCGCGGGCGGCGGGGAGCAGGCCATCGCTACGGCGGACGGCAAGACACAGCCGCCAGGCGGCAACGCCGTCACTGCCGTGATTGCCGCCCTGGATGCCGATGTGGACCTCGAACCCGTTGCGGCAGTGGCCGGCGAGACGGCCGTCGACGAGACGGCGGATGCGGCGCTCGCGCCGGCAATGCTGCTACCACTGGGCACACCCACCACCCAGGCCCCCGAGACGGCCGGCGATGTCTGGGCGCGGGCGCAGCACCCGGGCACCCCTGCGTCCGGTGTGGCCCAGGCCGTACAGGATAGTCTCCGGGGGACCGGAGACGCCGCCACCGATACCTTGGCGGATGCCCCGGGTGTGGAGTTCCGGATGCTGACCCAATCCCAGCCCGGTGGCCCCGGGGCATATTTGACCGGGCCGGACGTCAGCCACGACCGCACCAGCGCCTCCCCAGCACTGCCGGCCATGGCGACCAGCCCGACACACGGCGCCCCCCAGGAGGTGGTGGCACGCCCACCGCTCCCCGTGACGGCCATTGATGTGCCCCTGCGCCAGCCGGGCTGGGATCAGGCGCTCAGCGATCGCGTGGTGTGGGTGGTCAACCAGAAATTCCAGGGTGCGGAGATCAAACTCAATCCCCCGCAACTCGGGCCCATCGAGGTGCGCATCCAGATGCATCACGATCAGGCACAGGTGAGTTTCACAGCCCAGCACGGCGCGGCGCGCGACGCGCTGGAGGCCGCCTTGCCGCGGTTGCGTGAGATGTTCGCGGCCAATGGCCTGGGCCTGGGGGATGTGAATGTGTCGCAGCATTCCTTCGCCGAACAGCAACGTCAGCTGTACGACTCCGGTGGTGGCAGGTTCCGTTCCGTCGCTGGCGATGACGACGAGATCGACACCCCGCTGCAACCGGGCATCGCCCACACGGGGCTGATCAGCCGCGGCGGCATCGATTTGTTCGCTTGAATCCTTTATGACCGCGACCGACCCCGGCCCTGGGGTGGGGTGGGGTGGCGGCGATGGCGTGCGCTTTGCAGGTGTCAGCGGATGTGATAACGTCCTCAGGCATCGATAATAACAATAAAATCACGCCATGATCGGAGATAAACGAAGCAGATCGAGACGCACCTCCACAGTGGCTTCCACGGCCGCGATGGCCGCGGCTGCGCGCGAACAGCGCAAGGAATTCAACTACGTCCTGCAACTCGGCGGCGCGGATTCGCAGGTGTTGCGCAAGTATCACGCGCTGCTCTCGCAGGGGGCAGCGGGGTTTGCGCAGGATTACTACAATTTTCTGTTCGACAACCCCGCCATGGCCGAGATGCTCTTCACCTACGAGCGCGATGGTGGCGACGTCGGTGAGCTGGTGCGCTCGCAGCTGCAGCATGTGCTGCAACTGCTGGCGGCTGATCATGAGGGGGTGGGCGCCCGGGCCGGCCAGCACTACTTCATCAAGGGCATGCAACCGATCTGGGTGATGGGCGCCTACCGCCTGTACCTGAATCACCTGCAGAACCTCATCGAAGGCTCCGCGGATATCGCACCTGAGGACCGCAGGATGCTCGAGGGGGCGCTGATCAAACGTATCTTCCTCGATCTCGGTTTGATGCTGCAGGGGCACTGGGACGCGTCGCGGTTACAGCTCGAGGCGGCGCGCGAAGATGCCGAGGCGGAACACGCGTGTATCGAGGATCTGCTGACCAATACGTCCCAGTATCTCTGGTCTTATGATGTAAGCGAGGGGGAGTTGCTGTACGTCAGCCCGCCGTTGCGTGCCGTGTCCAACGGTGATGCACGGGAACCGATACCCTGCTTCGAACGCATTCATGCCGATGATCGCGAACGCGTCACGGCGGCATGGCAGTCCGCGCTCGAGGGGGAGGCGGTGGAAGTCCGTGCACGTGTACGCTTGCAGGGCGACAGCGACTGCTGGTGCCGCCTGCGTCTTCAGCCCGGGGGCAGTGGGCGGCGTCGGGTACAGCGTATCGATGGCCTGCTGGCGGACATCACGGGAACCAGCGGTACTGCAGATGTCCCTGAGCACCAGGCGACCATCGACGAATTGACCGGTCTTGCCAACCGGACGTTGTGGTACGACCACGCCAACCGGGCCCTGTCGACGCTGCGTCGCGCGGAGGCGCGTGAGGTCGTGCTCATGCTGCTCGATCTCGATCACTTCAAGCGGGTGAACGACGAACTCGGGCATGCTGCGGGCGACGAGGTCCTGCGGCAGGTGGCGCAACGGCTGAAGGCCGTATTGCGGAACTCGGACACCCTCGCGCGACTCGGTAGTGACGAGTTCGCCATCCTCATGCCGGCGGTACCGGGCGGTGAGCGTGCCGGCGAGTGCGTCGCCGCCAAGGTTCTCGGCTGCTTCAAGCAGCCGTTCCAGGTCGCCGACCGCGAACGCTTCATGAACGCCTCCATCGGCATCGCGGTGTCGCCGGATCACGGCGCGGACGTGGAGGTGCTGTTGGGCCACGCCGGCGGCGCGATGTATCGCGCCAAACGCAGCGACGACCGCTACAGCTTCTAAGAGCCTGTCGGACTTAAGCGATCGTAGTGAGTTGGGTGGGAGAGCGAGGTCGTTTTTTTGATCCTTCGAGGAGAATAGCCGTAGCTATTTGACGAGCAGGATCGGAAAAATGGACCGCTATCCCGCCGGCGCAGTAGATCAGTCCCAAGTCCGACAGGCTCCCAGGCACAACCCGCGTCTGCCGATCTGCCCAGGTCTGGGCCGCAATGCCGTGCCGGGTGGTCGCCTCAGCGGGCCACTCGGCCCGCCCCCCACCTTCGCCAAGTTTTCGGCTGCCTGTCCTGTACAACAATCGTCAAACTCCTGACAGCATCCCATAAATCAATTTCAATCCACTGAAAGTGTTTGAAAAATATGTTTCTGGCGCCGTGGCACAGGTCTTGCTTTTGCCAGGAAGACCCGCAGTCCTGGAGCACACGACGCATGGCCAAGCAAGATCTGGATATCGATGTCGAGGCCGAACGCCCCGTCAAGGCATCCGGCCCATTGAAGTGGTACCTGATCGGCATCACCGGCCTGCTGGTGATCGTCGCGGCGAGTTACGCGACCCTGTACTTCGCCGGTATCGTCGGCACCCCCGGTGCCCCTGGCGCGGCCACGGCGGAAGCCGCAGCGACCGACAAACCGGGCGCCGCGCCCAAGCTGCCGCCGCTCTATCTGCCGATGGAACCGGCCTTCGTCGTAAATTTCATCGCCAACCCCAACGCACGCTTTCTGCAGATCAACCTGCAGGTCTCGGCCCGTGATCCGCTGGTGCTGGAGCGGGTCGAGAAACATTCCCCGGCGATTCGCAATACCCTGCTCATGCTGTTTTCCAATCAGGACCCGGTGGCGCTGAATTCCCGTGACGGCAAGGAGGAGCTGCGCCAACGGACGCTTGAGGAGGTCAATCGCGCGCTGCAGGAACAGACCGGTAGCGCGGGTGTGGAAGATGTCTTCTTCACCAGCTTCGTGATGCAGTAAGGATACCTTTGTGAACGATCTACTCTCTCAGGAAGAAATCGACGCCCTGCTGCACGGAGTCGGTAGCGGTGATATCGAGACCGAGGGTGATACGGGACTCGTGGATGGCGAGGCACAAAACTACGACTTCAACAGTCAGGATCGCATCGTCCGCGGACGCATGCCCACGCTGGAGATGATCAACGAGCGCTTCGCGCGTTATTTCCGCATCAGCCTGTTCAATATGCTGCGCCGCACCGCCGAGATCTCGGTAGGCGGCGTGCAGATGCTGAAGTTCTCCGAGTACGTGCACAGCCTGTTCGTGCCGACCAGTCTCAACCTGGTGAAGATGAACCCGCTGCGTGGCACCGGCTTGTTCGTCTTCGATCCCAAGCTGGTATTCATCATCGTGGACAACTATTTCGGCGGTGATGGACGTTTTCCGACCAAGATCGAGGGGCGTGAGTTCACCCCGACCGAGCAGCGCGTCATTCATCGCATCCTGCAGCAGGCCTTCAGTGATCTCCACCAGGCCTGGAAGCCTGTGATGCCGGTCGAATTCGAATACCTCAATTCAGAAGTCAATCCGCAGTTCGCGAACATCGTCAGCCCCACTGAGGTCGTGGTCGTGTCCACCTTCCACATCGAACTCGAGGGCGGTGGCGGTGCCTTGCACGTGACCCTGCCGTATTCGATGGTGGAGCCGATCCGCGATCTGCTCGATGCCGGCGTGCAGAGTGATCGCAGCGAGGTCGATGATCGTTGGCGGCTTGCGATCCGCGAGGAGATGAAGGGTGCCTCCGTCGAATTGAGCAGCATGTTCACGGAGACCAGCATCAGTCTGCGCGAACTGCTCAGACTCAAGGCCGGCGATGTGATCCCGATCGACTTCCCCGAGAAGGTCACCTTGCGTGCCGAGGATGTCCCGGTGTTCCGTGGCAAGTTCGGTGTATCGCAGGGTAACCGCGCCATCAAGATCAGCAGCCGTGTGCAGCTCAAGCCGATCGGCGGCGCGGCCACGGGCCTTCAAACCAAAACTCAGGCGGGCAGGTGAGTGACATGAGCAACGAGAACGATAACCAGGACGTCGACACGCTGGACGATTGGGGCGCCGCGCTGGCCGAGCAGGCGGCGGACGCACCGGACGGGGTGCGGGCGGCAAAGCTCGATAACCTGGAGAGCGACAACCTGCCTGTTGCCGACGATGGGGATCACAACCTGGACATGATCCTGGACATCCCGGTCACCATCGCCATGGAGATCGGTCGCACGCGCATCAGTATCCGCAATCTGCTGCAGCTCAATCAGGGGTCGGTGGTGGAACTCGATCGCCTCGCCGGCGAGCCCATGGACGTGCTGGTCAACGGCACCCTGGTGGCCCATGGCGAGGTGGTGGTCGTGAACGAGAAGTTCGGCATCCGCCTGACCGACGTGGTCAGCCCCGCCGAACGTGTCAAGAAGCTGCGATAGGCGCCTCGTGATGACCTTCCCCTGGGCTCGACTGAGCACGCTGATGATCACGATCTGGTTACCGCTGGCGGCGGTCCACGCGGCGGAGACGGTACCGCCAGCCGGCAAGACCGTGCCGGCACTCGAACCACTGGCCACCGGTGGGCTGCTGAATATGCTGCTCGGGCTGATCGTGGTGCTGGCGCTGATCGTCGGGCTGGCCTGGATGGTACGCCGCAGCGGTGCACTGCAGGGTGGTGCCGCCGGGGCACTGCGCATCCTCGGCGGTCTGTCGATGGGGGCGCGTGAACGCGTGGTACTGGTGCAGGTCGGTGACACGCAGCTGCTGCTGGGTGTCGCACCCGGCCGCGTCCAGACACTGTACGTGCTGGAGGAACCGATCGTACTGCGTGAGTCGGGGCGGCCGGCGGGCGGTACTTTTGCGGCCAGCCTCAGCGCCGCACTGAAGCGGGGCAAGGCGTCATGAGGCCGCAACGCTGGTGGTTGCCATCGGTCGTTGCGCTGCTCGGATTGTTGGGACCGGCGCTGGCCCTGGCCGATCCCGGCTTCGCCGCGCTGCGGGTCGAGACTGGTGCAGACGGCGGGCAGACTTATTCAGTGAGCCTCCAGGTACTCGCCCTGATGACGGCCCTGAGCTTCCTGCCGGCGGCGCTCATGATGATGACCTCGTTCACGCGCATCATCATCGTGCTGGCGATCCTGCGCCAGGCGCTGGGGACCATGCAGACGCCGTCCAATCAGATCCTTCTCGGCCTGTCGCTGTTCCTGACCTTCTTCGTGATGATGCCGGTGTTCGACCAGGTCTACGACACGGCGCTCCAGCCTTATCTGAACGATGAACTCGCGCCTCAGGAGGCGCTGAGCCGGGCGGCCGTGCCGTTCCACGCATTCATGCTCGGCCAGACCCGCGAGGTCGATCTGGCGACCTTCGCCGACATCGCGCGGGCCGAGCCGGTGGAGTCGGCCGAACAGGTGCCATTCTCGCTGCTGTTGCCGGCCTTCGTCACCAGTGAATTGAAGACGGCCTTCCAGATCGGTTTCCTGATCCTGATCCCGTTCCTGGTGATCGACCTGGTGGTCGCCAGTCTGCTGATGTCCATGGGCATGATGATGCTGTCACCGATGATCGTGTCGCTGCCATTCAAGATCATGCTGTTCGTGCTCATCGACGGCTGGACGCTGATCATGGGCACGCTGGCCTCGAGTTTCTTCACGGGTGTCTGAGAGCTTATGTACATATCCCCGTGCCTGCTGCGGCTGTCCCTGAACGTGTCCGGCGGCGTTGCGGGGACCCCGAAATTCGCTTACGTAGCCCTGGCTACGCGCGCAGAATTTCTGCACCCCGCACCTTGCCAGACACGTTCAGGGCCACCTTCGCTACGGCAGGGGATATATTCACAAGCTCTGAACGCCCGCAACCTGGACCACGCACCGGAGCCGCCATGACCCCAGAAACCGTAATGACCATCGGGCGCCAGACGTTGGAAGTCACGGCCCTGCTGGCCGGCCCGCTGCTGATCTCATCCCTGATCGTCGGCCTGATCATCGCCATGTTCCAGGCCGCCACGCAGATCAACGAAATGACCCTGACCTTCATCCCCAAGCTGATCACCATCGCCGTGGTGCTGCTGGTCGCGGGACCCTGGCTGCTGCAGACACTGGTGACATTCACCATTCGCCTGATCCAGTCCATCCCGCAGGTGGTTGGTTAGCGACGGGCAGGGTGTGGCCATGCTGTTCACGACGGCACAGATCGCGGGCTGGATCGGCGACTTCCTCTGGCCACTGATGCGTGTCGCCATGATGCTGGCGGTGGCGCCCATCTTCGGCGGGCGACTGGTGCCGATGCGGATACGGGCCGCCCTGGCGGTACTCATCACCTGGGTGCTGCTGCCGGTGATCCCCGCGGCACCGGCCGTCGACCCCCTGTCTGCCGTAGGCGTGCTCATCGCGGCGCAGCAACTGCTCATCGGTCTGATTCTGGGTTTCATGCTGCAGCTGGTGTTCAGTGCGCTGATGATCGGCGGGCACACCATCGCCATGGGCATGGGCCTCGGTTTCGCCTCCATGGTCGACCCGCAGAACGGCGTGCAGGTGCCGGTCGTCGGCCAGTACTACGTTACCTTTGCGAGTCTGCTGTTCCTGGCCCTGAACGGCCATCTGGCGCTGCTCGGTGTGCTGGCGGATAGCTTCCACAGCCTGCCGGTCGCGGCCGATGGTATCGTGCGCCAGACACTCTGGGACGTAGCCGTGTGGGGCAGCCGCATGTTCGCCGGCGGGCTGCTGATCGCCATCCCCGCGGTGACCGCGCTGCTGCTGACCAATATCGCCTTCGGCGTCATCACCCGCGCGGCCCCGCAGCTCAACATCTTCGGTGTCGGCTTTCCGCTGACGCTGACGCTCGGTTTCGTCATCATGATGTTCACGCTGCCGGCGCTGATCCCGCAGTTCACCGATCTGCTTGGCGACGCCTTCGGGCTCCTCCACGGACTGGGCGGAGGCGGCTGACATGGCCGAGAACAAAGATGGTCAGGAACGCAGTGAACGCGCGACGCCCAAGCGTGTCCAGGAGGCACGCGAAAAAGGCCAGATCGCCCGCTCCCGCGAGTTCAACACCATGGTCATGCTGCTGTCGTTCGCCGTGGGTCTACTGCTGTTCGGTGACCTGCTCATGGGGCAGTTCATGAATCTGCTGGCCGATGGACTGACGCTCGACCGCCGTGTCATCTTCGATCCACACGGTGTCATTGACGGTATGGCGCGCTCACTGCGTGCCGCCATGTGGATGCTCGCCCCCTTTCTGGTCATCGGTGTCATCGCTGCCGTGGGCTCGTCGCTCCTCATCGGTGGCTGGTCGTTCAGTCTGCAGGCGCTGGCATTCAAGGTGGAGAAGCTCAATCCCATCACCGGGCTGAAGCGGCTGTTCGCGCTACGCGGTCTGGTGGAACTGCTCAAGGCCCTGGCCAAGTTCCTGCTGATCGGTGCCGTCGGCGCGGCGCTGCTGTGGCATTACGGGGATGATTTCATCGGCCTCGGCTACCAGGAACCGGCGGCAGCACTGGTCCACGCCGGCCAGATCCTGGGTTGGTCGTTCCTGCTGCTGAGCGGGGTGCTGGTGCTGATCGCGGCAGTGGATGTCCCGTTTCAGCTCTGGGACTTCAGCAAGAATCTGAAGATGACCAAGCAGGAGGTCCGCGATGAGTTCAAGGACACCGAAGGCAAGCCCGAGGTCAAGAGCCGCATACGGCAGATGCAGCGCGAGATCGCCCAGCGGCGCATGATGGAGGCGGTGCCGGAGGCCGACGTGGTCATCACCAACCCGACACACTATGCCGTCGCGCTGAAGTACGACGGCGGCAATATGCGCGCACCGCGGGTGGTCGCCAAGGGCCGCGACCTGATCGCGGCCCAGATCCGCGCCAAGGCGGTCGAGCACGATGTCACACTGTTCTCCGCACCACCGCTGGCGCGCGCCATCTACTTCAGCACCGAACTCGATCAGGAGATCCCTGCGGGCCTGTATTTCGCCGTCGCCCAAGTGCTGGCCTATGTCTATCGACTGCGCAACGTGCGCGGCGATGCCCAGCACGCACCGCCGGCACCGACCGATCTGGATATCCCACCGGACCTCGCCCGCGACAGCTGACCGTCCCCGCAGTGGCACACCCCGACAGATGCCGTTATACGCGCCGGGTCACATAACGCGCCGGATGTGTTGGTGTGTGGGGTGAAGAGTTGGCTGTGGCGCAGGGCTGCCTACCGGGCCACGCCCTTCCGCCTCCGGCTGTCGCAAGTCGGCTTCACGGCGTGGCCCGGTAGGCAGCCGGATACCGTGAGTTTACCCCCTGATAGATTCCCCTCCAGCGTGGGGCTCAGCGCCCCGGTGGTCCCATTCATCGCGCAGCCGACTTGCGACAGCCGGAGGCGGAGCGATGAATGGGACCGCCGGGGCATGTCAGCCAACGAGCCTATAGAGCGTATTACGCGGCACTGATGCGCCCTTGGGCTGGCGCGGGGGAAGAGGGGCGTCAGTACTACGACACACCGCAGAGGCCGACTCAACGCCCCGCACCAGCCGCCCTGCAACCCCCTGAAATCCTAGGTCATCCCCCGCGCCAGAAAAACTTTTTCAATCCTGGCAAGAGTTTTGAATACAGTTTGGCCGGTGTCGATGATTTGACACGGGTTCGACTCGAGGCGGATATGAACGGCAATGAACTGCTCCTGATGCTGCGCACCCTGACCCGTAACGGGTTGGGCGCGCCCCTGATGCTCGTCCTGATGCTGGCCATGATGGTGGTGCCGTTGCCGCCGCTCATGCTGGACATGCTGTTCACCTTCAACATCGCCCTGTCCCTGGTGGTGCTGATGGTGGTGATCTATGCGTTGCGACCACTGGATTTCGGCATCTTCCCGACCGTGCTGCTGATCGCGACCCTGATGCGGCTCGCCCTCAACGTCGCCTCGACGCGCGTGGTGCTGCTCGACGGCCACACCGGCACGGGCGCGGCGGGCAAGGTCATCGAGGCCTTCGGCGCATTCGTCATCGGCGGCAACTACGCTGTCGGTCTGGTGGTCTTCGCCATCCTCGTCATCATCAATTTCGTGGTGGTCACCAAGGGCGCGGGGCGTGTCTCCGAAGTCAGCGCGCGCTTCACCCTGGACGCCATGCCCGGCAAGCAGATGGCGATCGATGCCGATCTGAACGCCGGTCTGATCACCCAGGACGAGGCACGCACACGGCGTACCGACGTCGGCCGCGAGGCGGACTTCTACGGCGCCATGGACGGCTCCAGCAAGTTCGTCCGCGGCGATGCCATCGCCGGTATCCTCATCCTGTTCATCAACATCATCGGCGGGCTGGCGATCGGTATGGCCCAGCACGGGCTGCCGTTCGCCACCGCCATGCACAACTACACGCTGCTGACCATCGGCGACGGCCTGGTCGCGCAGATCCCCTCACTGGTGTTGTCGACCGCGACCGCGATCATCGTGACGCGCGTGTCCAGTTCCCAGGACATGGGGCAGCAGCTGTTCGCGCAGATGTTCTCCAAGCCGGCGGCGCTGGGCGTCACTGCCGGCGTGCTCGGCCTGCTGGGCATCATCCCGGGGATGCCGAACCTGGCCTTCCTGTCGCTGGCAGCGCTCGGTGGCTGGGGTACCTGGTATCTCACGCAGCGGCAGAAGGCGGAGGCCGCTGCCGCCACGCAGGCCGACCAGCCGCAGCAGCCGGTCAGCAGCGAACCGCGGGATCTCAGTTGGGACGATGTGGGGCCGGTGGACATCGTCGGGCTGGAGGTGGGTTATCGGCTGATCCCGCTGGTGGACCGCCAGCAGGGTGGGCCGCTGATGGATCGCATCAAGGGCGTGCGCAAGAAGCTGTCGCAGGAGCTCGGCTTCCTGATCCAGCCGGTGCACATCCGCGACAACCTCGATCTCTCGCCCAACGCCTATCGCATCACCCTGCTGGGTGTGCCGGTCGGTGAGGCGGAGGTCTATCCGGAGCGCGAACTCGCCATCAATCCCGGCCAGGTGTTCGGCAGTGTGCCCGGTGTCGCCACCCGCGACCCGGCCTTCGGCCTGGAGGCGGTGTGGATCGATCTCGATCAGCACGACAATGCCCAGGCGATGGGATACACCGTCGTCGATGCCAGCACCGTGGTCGCGACCCATTTGAGCAGCCTGCTGCAGGAACACGCCAACGAGCTCCTCGGGCACGAAGAGGTCCAGCAGCTGCTGGAGGCGCTCAAGAAGAGCGCCCCCAGGCTGGTCGAGGATCTGGTACCGAAGACGCTGCCGCTGGGCGTGGTGGTCAAGGTCCTGCAGAGTCTGCTGGCCGAACGCATCCCCATCCGCGACATACGGACCATAGCCGAAAGCCTGGCGGAACACGCGCCGCGGAGTCAGGACGCCGGCGTTTTGACGTCCGCCGCACGCGTCGCACTGGGCCGTTCCATTGTCCAGCATATCAATGGTATGACGCCTGAACTTCCTGTGATTGCACTGGAGCCGGCACTGGAACAGATATTGCTACAGTCGATTCAGGGCGCCCAGGACGGTGGTGTCGGCTTCGAACCGGGGCTCGCCGATCAGATGCACCGGGCGCTCTCGGAGCGCACCCAGCAGCAGGAGGCGCAGGGTCAGCCGGCGGTGCTGCTGGTGGCCCCGCCGATCCGGCAGTGGCTCGCCCGCCTGGTGCGACACAGCATCCCTGCGCTGCACGTACTGGCCTACAACGAAGTGCCGGACAACAAGCAGATCAAGGTGGTTTCGACCGTCGGGCACAAGCTGCCTGGCTTGGGACAGGCAGCGCCGGCCTGAGCGCCGCAACACTGAATACACACCGGCGGCGACCGGTCAGCATGACTTGAGGGTGTGCCATGAAGATCAAACGCTACTTCGCAGCGGATATGCGCCAGGCAATCCGCAAGGTCCGCGACGCACAAGGACCCGATGCGGTGATCCTGTCGAACCGCAAGGTGGAAGGCGGTGTGGAGATCATCGCGGCCGTCGATTACGACGAGGCGCTGGTCGAACAGGCGCTCGGGCGGGCGGCAACGGGGCCGGCCACGCAGCCGGAGCGACCTGCGCCCCGCGCCGGCGTGGCTACGGCGGTCGCGGCCCAGGTAGCCGCACAGGCCGCGGCCCGGCCGGCCGGTTTGGGTGCCACTGACAGCGAGACCCACGCCCCGACCCCACCTACCGACCTCGGCACCGACGCCCGCAGGACCGAGATCTGCTGGGCACAGGATCCCGCCCTGGTGGAGATGCGCCGCGAGATTCATGAACTCCGTGGTCTGCTGGAGAACCAACTGGCGCAGCTGGCCTGGGGTGATCTGCAGCGCCGTCAGCCACAGAAGACCGAACTGCTGCGCCGACTGGCCGCGCTCGGTCTATCGAACGCTCTGTGCCGCAGTCTGGCCGAGCAGGGGGGGCAGGTGGGCGACGAGGATGAGGTCTGGCGTCGTGCGCTGGGGCTGCTGGTTCAGCAGATCCACGTCACCGACGATGACATTCTCAACACCGGCGGCGTCATCGCACTGGTCGGTTCCACCGGTGTGGGCAAGACCACCACCGTCGCCAAGTTGGCGGCACGCCATGCACTGCGCCACGGTCAGCGCAGCGTCGCGCTGGTGACCACCGACTGCTATCGCATCGGTGCCCATGAACAACTGTTCACCTACGGCCGGATCCTCGGTGTACCCGTACAGGTCGCCTCCAGTCATGCGGAACTGCAGACCACGCTCGCCAGCCTGCTCGACAAGCGTCTGGTGCTGATCGATACCGCCGGTATGAGCCAGCGGGATCTGCGCCTGACGGAGCAGTTCGCCACCCTCAAGGCCAGCGGCTTCCCGCTGCAGACCTACATGGTCATGCCGGCCACCACCCAGGCGGGCGTGCTGGAGGAGACGGTCCGTGCCTTCAGCGACATCGAGCTTGCCGGCTGCATCGTGACCAAGGTGGACGAGGCCGCCAGTCTGGGTGGCGTGATCTCGGTGGTGGCGAAGCACAGAGTACCGCTGGCCTATATCGGGGACGGCCAGCGGGTCCCCGAAGACTTACATCCGGCGCGGGCCCACAACCTGGTCAACCGTGCCGTTTCACTCATGCAGCAAGCCAAACAGGATTCCAATGACGAGACCCTTGCAGAGCGATTTGGTGGGATGGCGGCCAATGTACATGTCTGATCCAGGCAGCGATCAGGCCGCCGGGCTGCGCAGAATGAATCAATCCAGGCCGGTGCGTGTGATCGCGGTGACCAGCGGCAAGGGTGGCGTCGGCAAGACCAATGTCTCCGTGAATCTGGGCGTGGCCCTGGCGGAGGACGGCAAGCAGGTGATGCTGCTGGACGCCGATCTGGGCCTGGCGAACGTCGACGTGATGCTCGGCCTGCATCCCGAGCACGACCTGTCGCACGTGATCCAGGGCCGGCGCACCCTGGAAGAGGTGATCGTCACCGGCCCCCGTGGTCTGCGCATCGTGCCTGCTTCCAGTGGCACCAAGGCCATGGCCGAGCTCAGCCCCATGGAGCATGCCGGTGTCATCCGTGCCTTCAGCGAGCTGTCTCACGATGTGGACGTCCTGATCATCGACACGGCCGCCGGCATCTCGGACAGCGTCATCAGTTTCTCGCGCGCCTCGCAGGAGGTGATCGTCGTGGTGTGCGACGAGCCGGCATCGATCACCGACGCCTACGCACTCATCAAACTGCTGAGCCGGGAGTACGGCATCGAGCGCTTCCGGGTGCTGGCGAACATGGCGCACAGCGCCCAGGAGGGTCGCGAGCTGTTCGCCAAGATCGCGCGCGTCACCGAGCGCTATCTCGACGTCACTCTGGATTTCATCGGTACGGTGCCCTTCGACGACTATCTGCGCAAGGCGATCAAGCGCCAGAAGTCGGTGGTTGAGGCCTACCCGCGTGCGCGCGCCTCGATGGCCTTCAAGACCCTCGCCCAGCGCATGGACAAATGGCCGGTGCCGACAGGTGCGGCCGGACATCTGGAGTTTTTTGTGGAACGTCTGATCAATTCGACCGCTGGTGAGCTGGAGGTGCTGCCATGAAAGGGGCTGCCGTATATGCCGAAAACAAGGATAAGGGACAGGATGAACTGGTCGTCCGTCATGCACCGCTGGTGAAGCGCATTGCCTATCACCTGATGAGCCGTCTGCCGCCGAGCGTGCAGGCCGACGATCTCATCCAGGCCGGCATGATCGGTCTGCTGGAGGCGTCCCGCAATTACGACCCGAGCCAGGGGGCGAGCTTCGAGACCTACGCCGGCATCCGCATCCGCGGCGCGATGCTCGACGAGATCCGCCGCACCGATTGGACGCCGCGCTCGGTACACCGCAAGGCACGCCAGGTGGCGGAGGCGGTGCGCACCATCGAGAACAGCAAGGGCCGCGATGCGCGTGACAACGAGGTGGCCGCACTCATGGGCATCAGCCTGGACGAATACCACAAGATCCTGCAGGACGCGACCGGCTGCCGGGTGTTCAGCTTCGAGGATCCCGCAGCGCTCGGCCATGGCGAGGACGCGGGCCACGGCGGCGTGGAGGCCCCGAACCATCCACTGGAAAACCTCCAGCGTCGCGACTTCCAGAAGGCCCTGGCTGAGTCCATCGCCGGTCTGCCCGAACGCGAGCGGCTGGTCATGTCGTTGTATTACGACGAGGAACTGAACCTGCGCGAGATTGGTGAGGTACTGGGTGTCAGCGAGTCGCGCGTCTGCCAGATCCATGGCCAGGCGCTGATCCGGTTACGGGCACGCATGGCCGAATGGCTGCACGACTGAAGACCCCGGGGCTTGCGCCGCTATAGCGCAAGTAACCGGATAGTGGACATTTTCGAGTTGGACCCGGGACCCGGGGCGGTGGCATGTTCATCAGGAGGCCGAGTTGGACAAGAACATGAAGATTCTGATCGTGGACGATTTCTCCACGATGCGGCGGATTATCAAGAATCTCCTGCGCGACCTGGGGTTCAACAACACCCAGGAGGCGGATGATGGCAACACCGCCCTGCCTATGTTGCAGTCCGGCAATTTCGATTTTCTGGTCACCGATTGGAACATGCCGGGCATGACCGGTATCGACCTGCTGAAGGCCGTGCGCGCCGATGCCAAGCTGGCAAGCCTGCCGGTGCTGATGGTGACCGCCGAGGCCAAGAAGGACCAGATCGTCGAGGCGGCGCAGGCGGGGGTCAACGGCTACATCGTCAAACCATTCACGGCGATCACCTTGAAAGAGAAGATCGACAGGATTTTCGAGCGGCTGCAGGCCGCTACGGGTTGACGGGGGCCGGATGAACACAGTCAACACCGTGGCCGACGACGGCTCGCTCGCGCAGGCGCGCCGGCTGGTCGAGGAACTGGAGCGTGGCAACGAGGCCGAGGCCTCGCGGCTGCTGGACGATCTGGCCCGCAAACGGGAAACCGGGCTGTTCCAGGAACTCGGCAAGCTGACACGCGAGCTGCACGATGCGCTGGCTGGCTTTCAGCTGGACTCGCGCATCACGGCCCTCGCTGAACACGAGATACCCGATGCCAAGGAGCGCCTGAACTACGTGGTCACCATGACCGAGCAGGCGGCCCACAACACCCTGAATGCGGTGGAGGAGAGCCTGCCGATCGCCGAGGAGTTGCAGCGGCGTGCCGATGCATTGCATACGAAATGGCTGCGGTTCCGCCACAAGGACATGGACGCGGCGGAGTTCCGCGCGCTGGTACCCGAAATCGACAGTTTTCTCGACCTGACCAGTGGGCATGCCGGCAAGCTGAACGGCAACCTCACCGAGGTCCTGATGGCGCAGGGTTTCCAGGACCTGACCGGGCAGATTATCCGCCGGGTGATCAACCTGGTGAAGGACGTCGAGGAAAATCTGGTCGGCCTGATCCGCATCTCGGGGCAGCGCCTGGCGCAGCCGGAGGTAGTGGCCGCGCCGCCGCGCACCGGCACGGACGAGTCTACCCGTGGCGTCGGGCCGCAGATCCCTGGATTGGATACGCAGGATGTGTTGAACAACCAGGATGACGTCGACGACCTACTGTCGAGCCTGGGGTTCTGATTGGACCTCTTGAAGGACGCGTGCCATGGGCTTTGACCCCAATGACGATATCCTGCAGGACTTTCTGATCGAGGCCGGCGAGCTGCTCGAGCAATTGGGCGAACAGTTGGTGGGCCTCGAACAGCAGCCCCGGGACAGCGCGCTGCTGAACGCGGTCTTTCGCGGTTTCCACACCATCAAGGGTGGCGCCAGCTTCCTCAACCTCACCCATCTGGTGGAGGTCTGCCATCGGGCGGAGGACGTGTTCAATGTGTTGCGCAACGGCGAACGGCTGATCGATGCCGGCCTCATGGATACGGTGCTGCGCGTGCTGGATGTGGTCAATGGCATGTTCGCGGAGATCCACGGCGGCCAGGAGCCGAACCCGGCCGATCCGGCCCTGTTGGGGCAGCTCACGAGCTATGCCGTGCCCGGTGACACGGGTGTCGCGCCGGCAGCGCCGTCGCCGGTTGCCGAGCCTGCCAGTGACGGTGGCGGTGATGGCGACATCACTGACGCTGAGTTTGAGCGGATGCTGGATGCCGCCCAGGCCGACAAGGACGCGGCTGCGGTGGGGGCGCCGGAGAAGGTCGGTGGTGACGAGATCACCGACGACGAATTCGAGGCGCTGCTCGATCAGTTGCACGGTGCCGGTTCACGTAAGGTGCCGCCGGTCACCTCGCCGCCGGTGGCCACGGGTACCGACGGCGATGTCATCACCGACGACGAGTTCGAGGCGCTTCTGGATGGATTGCACGGCCAGGGCGCACCGCCCACGGTCGCCGGCGCATCACCTGCGGCCATGGTCGCCAAACCCGTATCCGTACCGGCCACGACGGCCCCGGCGCCGGCTGCGGAGACCACGGTGCGCGTCGACACCAAGCGCCTCGACGACATCATGAACCTGGTCGGGGAGCTGGTGCTGGTACGCAATCGCCTGGCGACGCTCAAGGCGAGCATGGGTGAAGGCGATGTCGTCAAGGCGGTGGCCAACCTGGATGTGGTTACGGCTGACTTGCAGATGGCTGTGATGAAGACCCGCATGCAGCCCATCAAAAAGGTATTCGGACGCTTTCCACGTGTGGTCCGCGACCTGGCGCGCAGCCTGAACAAGGAAGTGAGCCTGGAGCTGCAGGGTGAGGAGACCGACCTCGACAAGAACCTGGTCGAGGCGCTGGCCGATCCGCTGGTGCACCTGGTGCGCAACGCCGTGGACCATGGCATCGAGAGCCCGGAAGAACGCCTGGCCGCTGGTAAGGCGCGCGTCGGCACGGTAACCCTCACCGCCGAGCAGGAGGGCGACCATATTCTGCTATCCATCGAGGACGATGGCCGCGGCATGGACCCCGAGGTGCTGCGTCGCAAGGCGGTGGAGAAGGGCCTGATGGATACCGAGAGTGCCGCGCGCTTGGACGAGAAGGATTGCTACAACCTGATCTTTCACGCCGGCTTCTCCACCAAAACGGAGATCTCCGACGTGTCCGGGCGTGGCGTGGGCATGGATGTGGTGAAGACGCGCATCGCCCAGCTGAACGGCCGTATCGAAATCGATTCGAAACTGGGCCGTGGCTCACGGTTGTCCATCCGGGTGCCGCTGACGCTCGCGATCATGCCGACTCTGATGGTGGTATTGGGGAACCAGCCGTTCGCGCTACCGCTCGCCAGTGTCAGTGAGATCTTCGATCTGGATCATCAACGCACCAATGTGATCGACGGGCAGCTGACCGTACGGGTGCGCAACAAGGCGTTACCACTGTTCCATCTGCGCACCTGGCTCACGCGCGGGGCGGCTGCAGTGGACGGTGGTCAGGGCGGACATGTGGTGCTGGTGCAGGTCGGCAACCAGAAGGTCGGCTTCGTTGTCGATCAGCTCATTGGCCAGGAAGAGGTGGTTATCAAGCCCCTCGGGGCGATGCTCCAGGGCATGCCCGGTTTCGCTGGCGCGACGCTCACTGGCGATGGCCGTATCGCGCTGATCCTCGATGTGCCGGGGCTGATGAAGAAATACGCACGTCGCGGCTGAGCGGCCACGCGTACACATTGATCGGGTCGGGCAAGGCGGCGCGGCCTTGGGACGAACCGCTGGGCAAAGGACATAGTCTGACGTGATCCGGGTACTGGTAGTTGATGACTCCGGCTTTTTCCGCCGCCGCATTGTCGAGATCCTGGAGGCCGACAACCGCCTGCAGGTGGTCGGTACGGCGGGCGATGGCAGGGAGGCCGTGCAGAAAGTCCTGGAGCTCAAACCGGACGTGGTGACCATGGACATCGAGATGCCGGTCATGAACGGCATCACCGCCGTGCGGCGCATCATGAGGTTGCAGCCGACGCCGGTACTGATGTTCTCGTCGCTGACCTACGATGGCGCCAAGGCGACGCTCGACGCGCTGGAAGCGGGCGCACTGGATTTCCTACCCAAGCGTTTCGACGATATCTCCCAAGACAAGGACGAGGCCAAGCGGGTGCTGCGCAACCGTGTGCGCATGCTCGGCGCACGCCGTCAGGCTGTGCCAGCGAATACAACCTCCCCGGCGATACCACATCCCGCCCTGGCACGTCGCCCGATGGGTCGGCGTAGCGACTATCGGCTGGTCGCCATCGGCAGCTCCACCGGAGGGCCGGTCGCACTGCAACAGGTGTTGACACAGCTGCCGGAGAATTTTCCCCTGCCGATCCTGCTGATCCAACATATGCCCGCGAGTTTCACGCCGGCCTTCGCGCAACGTCTCGATGGCCAGTGCCGGATCCGCGTCAAGGAGGCGGAGGATGACGAGATCCTGCACAAGGGTACGGCCTATCTCGCACCCGGCGGCCGCCAGCTCGGGCTGCTGGAACGCGCCGGTCAGGTGCGCATCCGCATCTACGACGGTGATCCCGCGCTGCACTACCGGCCGAGTGTCGATCTGGCCTTTGCCGCGGCGGGCGAGGTGTTCGGGGGCAAGGTGCTGTCGGTGGTTCTGACCGGTATGGGTGCCGATGGCCGCGAGGGCGCACGCGCCCTGAAGAAGGGCGGTGCGACAGTGTGGGCGCAGGACGAGGCCAGTTGCGTGATCTATGGTATGCCGGCAGCGGTGGTCGAGGCGAATCTTGCTGACCAGGTGCTCAGTCTTGCTGACATCGGGCGCGAGATCACCACCCTCGGGTGTGGCTGACGCGCAGGCATGGACATTCTCACACTCATCGGCATCGTGATCGCGTTCGGCGCGATCATCGGTGGCAATATCCTGGAGGGTGGGCACACCGATTCGCTGATCCAACTGACCGCCTTCGTGATCGTCGTCGGCGGTACCGTCGGCGCAGTCATGATCCAGGTCCCGCTGGCCACCTTCACACGTGCGTTGCAGATCTCCGGCTGGGTGGTGCGGCCGCCGCGGCTGTTACCGCAGGAGGCTATCGAGAAGATCGTCGGTTGGAGTAACATCGCGCGCCGCGAGGGACTACTCGGGCTGGAGAGTATCGCCGAGGAGGAGTCCGACCTGTTTGCCCGCAAAGGCCTGCAGCTGCTGGTCGATGGCAATGAACCGGAGATCATCCGCGGCATCATGGAGGTCGACCTGGATGCCCAGGAATACCGTGACCTGCAGGCATCCAAGGTCTTCGAGGGTATGGGCGGCTACTCGCCTACCATCGGCATCATCGGTGCGGTGATGGGCCTCATTCATGTGATGAACAATCTGGCCGATCCGAGCAAGCTCGGTTCCGGCATCGCTGTGGCGTTCGTCGCCACGATCTATGGTGTGGGCCTTGCCAACCTGCTGTTCCTGCCGATTGCCGGCAAGCTCAAGACCCACATCCACGGACAGACGCGTTTCCGCGAGATGATTCTCGAAGGCGTGATCTCCATCGCCGAGGGTGAGAATCCACGCAACATCGAAACGAAACTGACCGGCTATCTGCATTGAATCTGAAGAAGCGTATTCCAGCCACGGAACCAAACGGAAGACACTGAAATGAAACATCATGGCGAAATTTCGGCTCAGCACCTGGAGGGTGAAGAGCACTGTCGTGTGGAGCATATGATCGTGTCCGTGTCCTTCCGTGTGCTTCCGCGGCGAAGTTGGGTTTTGGGTTGAACGGATTCCCATGGCGCGCAAGCAGAAACACGAGGAACACGAAAATCACGAGCGCTGGCTGGTGTCGTATGCCGACTTCATCACGCTGTTGTTCGCATTTTTCGTGGTCATGTATGCCCTGTCATCGGTGAACGAGGGCAAGTATCGGGTATTGTCCGATTCGCTGGTGGCCGCCTTCCGCTCGGCACCGCACAGCGTCGATCCGGTGCAGCTCGGCGAGCTCCAGCGCTCGATGGACAGTAGTGCGCCACCGGTCATCGGCGAGCCGTCACTGATTGCGCTGCCGATTCCAGTCGTACCCGATGTGGCCTCCGAGTCCGCTGCTCTCCCCGATCCCGGCTATGAGGGTGATACCAGTGTCCAGCGTATCGCCGAGGCCATCGTGCAGGCCCTGGGTGTGCTGATACGGGATGATCTGATCCGCGTGCGCCGCGACGAGCGCTGGCTGGAGGTGGAGATCCGATCCAGCATCCTGTTTCCCAGCGGCAGTGCGCGGCTGACGGAGGACTCGTTCCCGCTGCTCGAACAACTGGGCAAGATCCTCGCGCCCTTCCCGAACCCCATTCATGTGGAGGGTTTCACCGACAACGTACCGATCAGCACCGTGCAGTATCTGTCCAATTGGGAACTGTCGGCGGCACGTGCCGCCAGTGTGGTGCACCTGTTCACCGATTACGGCGTGGAGCCCGCGCGCATGGCCGCGATCGGTTACGGTGAGTATCGGCCGGTCGCGCCCAACGACGTGCCGGAGGGCCGTGCCAGGAACCGGCGGGTGGTACTGGTCATCCTGCCTGGCGCCGACCCGCGCTGGGAACGTGATCCCGGGGAACTGCCGGAGGTCGTGCAGCAGGATGCCGGCGATGCGCAGCGGGGCGGTGACACGCCGTGAAGATCTGGGCCGTGGCCAATCAGAAGGGTGGGGTCGGCAAGACGACCACGGCCGTGACGCTGGCGGGTCAGCTGGCGGGTGAAGGGCGGCGCACGCTGCTGATCGATCTGGACCCGCACGGCTCGCTGACGAGCTATTTCGGGCTGGACCCCGACGGCATCGGCGCGTCCGTCTACACCCTGTTCAAGGACCGCGCCGAGCGTCGCCCACCCAGCCACTATCCTGACGTGCTGCGACCGACCGGTATCGAGCGGCTCACGCTGCTGCCGGCGAGCACCGCGCTGGCCACGCTGGATCGTCAGCTGGGCGCGCAGGACGGCATGGGGCTGGTACTGGCCCGGACACTCACCGAATTGCAGCCGCAGTTCGATCACGTCCTGATGGACTGCCCGCCGATGCTGGGCGTGCTCATGGTGAACGCGCTGGCGGCCTGCGACCGGCTGCTGATCCCGGTGCAGTGCGAATTCCTGGCGCTGAAGGGCCTGGAGCGCATGCTGCACACCCTGACGATGATCAGCCGCGCGCGTGGCGGCGATGTGCCGCGATTGATCGTACCGACCATGTATGACCGGCGTACCCGCGCCTCCGGTGATGCCCTGCAGGTCTTGCGGGAGCGTTACGGGAACGCCGTCTGGGATGCGGTCATCCCTGTCGACACCCAGTTCCGCGAGGCCAGCAAGGCGGGGCAACCACTGTCGGTGTGGCAGCCGCGATCACGCGGCACGCGGGCCTATGCGGCGCTGCTGGATCACCTGCTGGACCGCGTACCGCCGCTGGTGGATGCGCTCCAGGGACATGCCGGCCGGGTCCTGGCATGAACGCGGAAAATCCATTTGCCACGGAAACACACGGGAAAACATGGACAAGATCAGACGCCCTACGCAACCGCCCTCCGTATCCCCCCTGGTGCGGAATCGGGGCCCTGCGATGCGTTTTCATTTCAGTGTCTGCCGTGTGTTTCCGTGGCTGAAATGAGTTTTGTTTAGGATGACTACCATGAAGACGGAAACCCGCACCCACGAGCAGGCCCTGCTGGATCCGCAGCTGGCACTGGGCGTGTATCTGCAGGCCCTCCTGCGGCCGGTGGCGGCCGCCGAGGCACGATCGAACGGACCGGCCGGCGAGACCGAGGTGGCACCGACGCCGGTTACGGAGCAGCACTCTTCCATCACGGTGCCGTCGGTGGAACGCGGGCCCGCCGCGTGCGAGGCACCCAAGGCCGTCTCCCCGGACTGGGCCCGGGAACCGTTTCAGTGCCTGCAGTTCCGGGTGGCAGGCCTCAACCTGGCACTGCCGCTGGTCGGGCTGACCGGGCCAGCCGGGGTCCTGCCCTGGGACGATGCGGTCGTGACCCCGGTGCCCGGTCCGCAGCCGTGGCTCCTCGGGCTGCGGGAACACCTCGGCCGGCGGGTGCGGTTGATCGACGTTGCCCAGGTAGTGCTGCCGGCGGATCGTCGCGCCGCGCTGGCGGTGGCCGGCGGTGACCGCCTGAGCAAGGTGATTGTGATCGATGCTGGCGGTGACGACGGTTGGGGGCTGGCCTGCGACGCGGTGGGCGAGGTCATTACGCTCTCGCCGGATGCCGTGCAATGGCGGACCCGGGCGGGGAGTCGCCCCTGGCTGGCTGGGACCGTTATCAGGGAGATGTGCGCCCTGATCGACATGGGCGCGCTCGTGGACCTGGTGGCGGGGCGCGATCCGACAGGCTCCTAGGAGCCTGTCGGACTTGAGACTGATCTACTGCGCCGGCGGGAGAGCAGCCCATTTTTCCGATCCTCTTCGTCGAATAGCTACGGCTATTCTCCTCAAACGATCGAAAAAATGACCTTGCTCTCCCACCTTGCTCGCCACGATCGCTCAAGTCCGGCAGGCTCCTGGCGCCGGAACGGCCGGCAGTGGCTGGCACATTTCGTGCTTTTGTATGCGGGTGACGGGGCGTTGCCCGGGTTTTGACGCCCCCCAGAGCGGATTCCAGAGGCGAACCATGAAACAAGCGGCGCAGACAACCAACGACGATCCCCTGTTGCAGTACGTGACCTTCCGTCTGGAGGACGAAACCTACGGTATCAACGTGATGCAGGTGCAGGAGGTGCTGCGCGTCACCGAGATCGCGCCGGTGCCCGGTGCCCCCCATTACGTGCTCGGCATCATCAATCTGCGCGGTAACGTGGTGACCGTCATCGACACCCGGGAACGCCTGGGTCTCGGTAGCAAGGACATGGAGGAATCGACCCGCATCGTGATCATCGAGGTCGACAAGCAGGTGGTCGGCATGCTGGTCGATGCCGTCGCCGAGGTGGTGACGCTGCATGCTGCGGAGATCGAGTCGGCGCCGAATGTTGGTAACGACGAGAGCTCGCAGTACATCCAGGGGGTGGCCAGCCGCGACGGCGAACTGCTTATCCTGGTGGACTTGAATAAACTTCTGAACGACGGGGAATGGGCGGAGCTCGGCTCCCTGTAACGCCCATGCGATGCGATGCCCGGACCCTGGGATATCAAGTTTCCCCCACCGGTGTTCCCGGTTGGTCCCGGCATCCCGATTCAGGACCGCAAGCCGCCGCCGCGGCAGCCGCCCAAGGATGAGGAAGAGGACAAAGATGCTGGGCGTGACGAAGACCAGCCGCACGATGACGGCGAACCGCACATCGATGAGTATGCCTAGGCTTCATCCAACCGCTTGGAGCGATGCCGCTGGAAAAATCCGTTCAGCCATGAAGGGCGCCTGCGTACACCGATGTCTGGGGGAAATGGCCACGGAACAACACGGAAAGAATTCACTCGGTAAACCCAGAGGTATCCCCTGCGGTTTGGGTCTGGTTTCGTTGCCGGTGATTCTGCAGCAAAGGTGGTTTTGAGATGACTGATCCCAGCACATTAATCTTGATCGCCCTGGTGGTGGTCATGGCACTGGCGCAGCTCTATCAGCTGCTCGCGATCCGCCGGCTGCGCGGCCGGTTGCGGGCACGCGAGGACCAGTCGCTGCGCCAGCGCAACGATTTCGCCGCACTGTGCAAGGCCTCGGTCGGTGCCGGCGATCATCTGGTGCGCCTGGAGCAGCAGGTCCGCCGTCTGACGGAGCGGCAGGATCAGACCGAGATGCATACCGTCGGCGATCGCCCCTACACCCAGGCCATCCAGATGGTGCAGCGCGGTGCGGATGTCACTGAACTCATCGACCGCTGTGGCCTGACGCGCGGGGAGGCCGAACTCATCGCGATGCTGCACGGCGATGGTCGGCAGGCCGGGGCCGCCAGTGGCTGAGCGGCCGTGCAAGCCCGGCGTGCGTTAACTTTTACCGCAAAGGACGCGCAGGCGCGCGAAGGAAAACGATCACGGCGTTGCACGAAATCCCCGGAAGCCTGCATCAGTCGCGTTGGAAGTGTCCGAGCAGTCTGGATGACGGTCAGCACCAAAATTTTCCGTGTTCTTCTGTGGATTCCGTGGCCATAATATCTTTTGCTCCTCACGCCTCACGCCTCACGCCTCACGCCTCACGCCTCACGCCTCACGCCTCACGCCTCACGCCTCACGCCTCACGTCTCACACTCCTCACTCCCCACATCCCCCATGGCCTGTCTCGACAGGTAGTACGCGAAGGCGATGACCTCTGCCACCGTAAGGTACAGGGCCGGTGGGATCTCGGCATCCAGTTCCACCTGCGCCAGCAGCTGTACCAGCGGTGAATTCTCCTGCAGGGGGATGTCGTGTTGCAGCGCCAGCTCGACGATACGTTCAGCGAGCGGGCCGCCACCCTTCGCGGTGACGCGCGGGGCACCGGTACCGTCGTATTTCAGGGCGACGGCGAGTTCGCGCTGCGGCGGCGTCGAGGGTCTGTCCGTCATGCGCGCTCATCCAGGATGCGGCTGCGATCGGCGCCCACCGTGGCCGGCAGTTGCCCTTCGCTGCAGCCCAGTTCGCCGACCTCCAGGCCTGCGGCACGCAGTCGTGCATCCAGCAGCGGCAGCTGCGCACGGACCCGTGGGGGGATGTCCCGGACCGGGCTGAAGAACTGCGCGGTGACGCGCTCGCCACGCACGGCGATGCGCGCCTGCAGCGGACCGAGACCGGGCAGTTCGAAGGCCAGTGTGACGGTCCAGCCGGGGGCATCGTCGCGCGCGCCCCCGGTCGCATCGCGCTCCGGTTCGCGGCCGATGTGCAGGCCCCAGAGGTCGATGTCGCCATCGCGACGCACGGGCAGTTCGAGCAGCCAGTCCACGCTGGTCGGTCGTTCGCCGCCGGCGAGCGATGCCAGCTGATTGAGCTGGATCCGGGCGAGTGCGCCCTCGCTCTGGTGCAGTAGCGTCAGTGGTTCGAGTGTCGCCAGACGGCCCAGGCTGGTGGCCACGGATTGCGGCTGCGGTGGCTGGCCGTGCTGTGGTGGCATAGCCGGGTCGCCATACAGGCCCGCAGTCGCCGCCGCACGGGTATTCGCCAGGGCAGCCGCCAGGGCGGTGGACAAGGGGGCCGCGGCCGGTGCCGTACCGCCACGCGGTGCAGGCGGCGTGGAATTTGCAGTGTTATCCCGCAATACCTGGATCAGTCTGATCAGATTGGCCTTGAAATCGGTGCCCAGGGCAAGTGTCCGGGCCGGCATCGCGGAACCGGCCGCCGCGGCCCCGGTTGCGGCGGCCTGCGCCAGCTTCGATTCGAGGAACAGGCCGCTGTTGCGCAGGGCCTCGCGCAACCCACCCGCCTGCCCCAGCGAGACGGCGGTCGGCAGGCGATTGAACAATTCCTGGGCAGCGCGGGCGATCTCGGGGGCAAGCGGCCGGGCGGCCGGGGTGTCGCCGATGGCGCGCAGCAGGGATGCCAGCAACGGTGCGAGCGGCTGCTGCCGCGGCAAGGCAGTGCGCAGGGCCGTGTTCAACGGGTCGGCGGCCATCAGGTTGAGCAGACGCAGTACCGGCTGTTCCCTGAGGCTGGCGACTTCCAGGCGCAGGGTCTGTCCGGGTGACAGTTGCAGCTCGCCGGTCTGTGCCCTGACCAGGAGCGTGCCGATACGTAGATCCGACAGCCCCTGCCGGGGGGCGGAGACCACGGTTGCCGCCAGCACCTGGCCGACTCGCCAGGCGGGTGCGGCCGCAGCACGCGCGGGCAGCGTGGGAGTGCCGGCGGGCGGCAATGGTCCGGTGGGTGGTGCAGTCATGGCGTCAGGTGCGGCGGCGAGCCGCCGTCGCATGAGGGATGTATCGACGTTGTACCGCAAAGCGCTGCCGTGGGCAAAGCACCCGCCCTGCAGGGCGCAGCTTGTAGACGAGATTACGCATGAGCGAAGCACAGGAACACCTCTGGTTCACCCGGCGCGACGGCCAGGTGCGGGGACCATTTCCCCAACGCCAGATCACGCGCTATATCCTGCTTGGTCGCCTCCGTGGAGACGACGAGCTGAGTGTCGATCGTGAGATCTGGAGCTCGCTGGACGAGCTTTCCCAGCTGCTCCCCGAGGAGATGAAGAATGTCGTCACGGACGAGGACCGTCAACGGCTGCATGAGGCGCGCCTGCGTGCAGACGAGCGGCGCGGCGGTGACCGCCGGCTGGGCAGCGAACGCCTGCAGATCGATCATGGTGAGCAGCGCCGGGCAAGCGATCGCCGTCAAGAGGAGGATGCCGAAGTGCTGCGGCATCGTGAGGCCCGGCGCGCCGTGCTGGACCAGGCGCGGACACCGGCCCCCCCGAGCTGGTGCCCGCTCTACAGCCGCGCCCTGGCTGCGGCGTTGCTGCTCCTGATTGTATTCTTCTGGTTCACGCCGGAGCGCTCCGTGTCGCATCCCGACTGCGACGCAGCACCGGCGCCGGGGGTCGACTGGAGCAATTGTCGTATGCCCGGCCTGGTCGCCGAGCAGACCGATTTGCGCGCCGCGCGGGCCGGTAATATGGATCTTACCGGGGCCGATCTGGCCGGCAGCCGACTGAATGACGCTGACCTCGCCTATACCACGCTCGATCTCTCCGATCTGCGGCACACGGATCTCAGCGGCGCACGTCTGACTGGCGCCGGCCTGCAGAATGCCGATCTGCGCGGTGCACGCCTGGCGGGCGCGGATCTCTCCTATGCCGACCTGCGCGGTGCGCGTCTGGAAGGGGCCGTGCTCCACGGTGCCCGGCTGGACCACGCCATCTGGTTGAATGGGGAACGGTGTCAGCCGGGTTCGGTAGCGCGCTGCCTCGTCATCGGGGTGGCCCAGGCACCCGCTGGTCCGCCCTGAGGCCGCTTCCCGTACGCACCGGTCTCAGTGATCGTCGGGAAAGGATTCCGTCTCGTAGCGCCACACCCGCACGTCGTCCGACCAATAGTCCCCGGGTAGACCGGCCTTGCGTTTGAGGTGGTACAGAAAATCCTGTGGGCGGGGAAGGGCGTCCCAGACCGATGGCAGAAAGGTGCCGTGACGGTGGCCGGCGCGCAGGATCAGACCGTCGATTTCCGGACGCAGGCAGTCGATGAGATCGGCCTCGTCGGCGTACGTCAAAGGCTCGGCCGGACCCAGCACGGCGATGTGAATATCGATGTCCGATACCTCCGCACTGCGCACCGGCGCGAAGCGCGGATCACGAAAGGCCGCTGCGAAGGCGTTGTCGGTGATGTCCACCACCAGTGGTCGACGGTGCTCCAGCGAGCCGATACAGCCGCGCAGGTCGCCCATGATACGCAGGGTGACGAAGCTGGCGCCGGGTGCGCACAACGGCTCCGGGTAGGCCGCGGCCTCGACGGGCAGGGGCGTGCCGTGTTCGAGGCCATGCGTCACCGAGCGGGCGGCGAGTTCCAGGAGCGTCCGGCGGACGCTGTCGTCGAGGCGGCGCTCAGCCGATGGCATAGGCACCGTACCCCACGACGCGATCGCGCGGACCGGCGGTATCGCCGGAGTTGCGCACATCGATTGTTCGGGCGTGCAGGCCACGTGCCCGCGCCGCCTGCAGCAGACCGCCGACTGGCATGTGGCCACAGGCATCACCGTCGTCGATGTGCTCGGGCGCGAGGGCCTCGATCGCGGCCGAGGTGGCGCGGTCCAACCGCTGCGCGGTGGCATAGTCGTGGTAATGGCTGAGGTCCGAGCTGATGACGATCAGGGTCTCGGGGCCGCCCCAGAGCAGCTCGAGCACCGCCGCGACCTCCGCATAGCTGGCGTCGCCGACCACCAGCGGAACGAGCAGGAAGCGGTCGAGCACCGTCTGCAGGAACGGCAACTGCACCTCGAGGCTGTGTTCCAGGGCATGGGCATCGTCGCGGGTATGCACCTGCGGCAGCTGCGCCAGCGCCGTCGCGGCGGCGGTGTCCAGTGGGACGTCACCCAGCGGCGTGCGGAAGGCAGCGGCACTGCTGGCGGCCAGACCGTGGAAGGCCACCCGGTGCGCGGGCCCCAGCAGCAGTACGCGGGTGATCTGTCCACGCAACGGTTGCAGGCGCGCGTAGGCACTCGCGGCGATCGGGCCGGAATAGACATAGCCCGCATGCGGCACGATCACCGCCTTCGGTGCGGTGCCCGTTACCGGGACGCGCTGCAGGAGGTCGTTTACCAGGGTGCGCAGCTCCTCGGCATCGGCAGGGTAGAACTGGCCGGCGACGGCAGGCGGGCGAATGGAGTGCATGGGGGCGTGCCTGTATGATCTGACGCCCAGTCTAGAGGGATTCCAGAGGAATTCCAGAGGGAGTATGGGTAAGTGACACTCACTTACTCAGGAGTCAGGATGTATCGCTACCATCGTGCGCTGTCATCCCCGCAACAGCGGGATGACGAGTTGCACCATATGCAGCCAATACCACTGACCGCTGGGTAAGACCTCGGGGTGGTGCCGCCTGCGCAGGAGCGCCCTCCTGGCGAGTGGTTTGGGCTGTCGCCTGCCCCGTGATCGCGGCAGGAATGCCGCTCCTACAGGTGCCGGGCAGGTTTTTGTAGGAGCGCCATTCCTGGCGCGATTGGTTGGGTCTGCCGCCCACCGTGCTCGCGGCAGGAATGCCGCTCCTACAGGATGAATACCTGATTTGCCGTAAGCATTTTTCCGTGTTGTTCCGTGGATTCTGTGGCCAAAAGGGGTTTTTCTCCTCTTGCACAATGTGTAGCCAATCCTACTGACACACTGTCTACGCAGCGTCGTGTGATTACGTAACCATCAACCGGCGCGGCTGACAACAAAGACATCCGGATCGTCGCCGTGATCGAGCAGGATGCGCCGTACCCGCTCCTGCCAAAGTACACCGAAACGATGTCTATCCTCCGCACTGCTGTCGCCAACCAGACAGCGCTGCATCAGCGTCGCCGTCTCGGGGTCGCCGGACAGCGGTGGCAGATGGGCGGCGGCATCGACATGCTCGCCCGTATCCGTGCGTGTGTAGCGGATCTCGAGCGGCACCGCGGCGTTGAAGGACAGCAGATGGCGTCGATCGAAGCGTCCTGCGAGTCCCTTGAACCCGGTATCTTGGGTGGCGCCGGTGAGCATGGAGACGACGTTCGCGATGACCCCGACAACCCCGCTGCGGCTGTCGGCGCGAAACGCGACGTGAATCGCGCCGCGTTCGGGGAGCTGCGAGCTATACAGTGCGCCGAGCGCCTGGTGCGTCATCCAGTAGGCGGATGCTACCGTTGGGCATGAATGACCGGCAAGCTTGACGACGTCGACATAGCCATACTCGACCACACCCTCTGCGAAGGTGCCGAGAAACGCAGCCAGCGGGTCGCGCAGCCGCAGGCGTGGGACGCTATCAAAAAAAGAGGGGTAGATTGAAGTTTCCACGGGTTCATCTCCTAGCGCAGCAGTGTCTGCGTCTGATCACTGAGGTCCACACCCTTGATCCTGGCACGACTCGCCAGCCATTGCAGATACTGGCTGACGGCCTGACGCCAGCCCTGTTCCTTGAGGTAGTCGGCGATGGTGGCGCGCACCTGCTCGTAGTCCTGCGGTGTGCCGATCGTGCGCACGTCGACCCAGATCACATGATAACCGTAGCGCGTCTCCAGCGGGCGCGGGTGCAGGCCCGGCGGCAGGCGCAGCACCACCGATTCGAACTCCGGTACGGTCTGGCGGCGCCCGATGCACCCCAGCGCGCCACCCTGGTCGCGCGAGGGGCAGGCCGAGTATTGCGCTGCGAGCGCAGCAAACCGGCCGGGATCGGCCTGCAGTTCCGTGATCAAGGCCTCGCCCTGTCGACGTGCCCGGTCGCGCGCCTCGGCATCGTCCGGGGCCGCCGCCAGCAGAATGTGCCGGACCTCCGCCTGGTCGGGTGTACGCAACGACGCACGGTTGGCCTCGAAATAGCGTCGGCAGGCATCCTCGTCAGGCGTGGGAACCCGCACTTCGCGCGCGAGCAGATCGTCGATGATCGCATCGGTGGCGGACGCGTCCTCCCGCGCCGCGACTAACCCGAGCTCGATGGCGCGCGCGAGCAGCAGGGCGCGCACTGCCAGCGACACCGCCGCGCGGCTCTGTCGCTCGGCGATGCTGCCGGCGTGGTGCGCCGACTCGATATTGATCTCCCGATCGCTGATCACGATGTCGTTGACAAGAACCGGCATGGATCAGTCCCCGCACGTCCGCACGATCTGGTCGCATCGTCCCAGGTGCCAGATCGGTGTGCTCCGGATACGTGCCAGGCACGTAAAGGGAAACCGATGTACAGGCCGGCCATTCCGGCGAACCGCCGTTGCGACCAAAAAATGGCACCCGGGATCATTGGGTTGGTATTTCATCTTCATTGCTCGCCCGGAGACGCACCGATCGGGTCGGACTTCAAGTTCGCGCACGTGGCGCTGCCAGGGCGACTCTGGCAGGATGGCGGGCGATGAACAATGCCAACCCGGCCAGCGCCAGCGCGACGACGGTCGTTGCGCTAAAGATCGCATCCAGACCCAAGCCCGCCTGCGCCTGCAAGGGACCGACACCGAAGGCCGCAATCCCGTAACCGATCTGGTAGAACGCAATCAATCCGCCCGCCACCGAGGCGCGGATGGTCTTGAGTTCCACCTGGCCGAAGCTGATGGCGAGTGGCAAGAGTGCCGAGCAACCCAGACCGGCCAGGGCAAAAGCCGCGATGCCGAGCAGGGGCTGGGGTGGGCGCAGGAGGGCGATGGCAATGAAACCGGCGGCCAGCAGCAGCGGTAGCGCCCGGCAGACGGCGCGTTCGGGCAGCCATTTCCCGGTGGCGGCAAAGAGGACGCGTCCTGCGGTCACCATGCCCCAGAATGCGGTCAGTGCCAGCGCCGCCTGCGTAGCATTCGCGTCCAATTGCCGGATCATGTAGAGCGGCGCCCAGTTGCCATTCATCGTTTCGCACACGCCATACAATAGCGCGAATGCGGCAAACACCCAGAAGCGGGCCGGAACCCCGGTGTGCCCCGGTTCTGATCCGTCCCCACCGGTCTCCGTGTCCTCGCGCAATGGCAGGCGCATACTGAAAAGAAGCAGGCCCAGGAGCAGCGCGCCGACCAAGATCGGCAACCCCCACCAGATTCCCAGGCCGACGAACAGCGCGATGAAAACCGGCGCCAGCGCGGTCCCCGCTCCCAGCAGCGCATTCAGCGCCAGCAACGCCTTATCTGTCTTGCGGGGGAAGAACGCGGCGACGAAGGTGTTCAGCGCCGGTACCGTCAATCCAAAACCGGCACCGAGACAGCCGGTGGCGGCGAGCAGGACGGCGTACGCCTGCGCGTGCTCATTGATTACCAACCGGCTCGCCACGAGCAGCGCCATCGCCAGTAGATTCGCGACCAGCCCCAGCAGGTAGATGCGCCTGGTGCCGAGGCGACGCGTCAAGCCGGCGCCGAGCAGCGACGCACCGATCGCCGTGATCGCCTGCGGCACGAACATCCCGCCGTATTCCATACTGGACAGACCGTAACCGCTTGCACTGGTGAAGACGGCGCTGGCGGCTGGAAACGTGACCAGCGCCACGCCTTGAGCCAGGCCGGCGCCGTATACGGCCGCGCGTTCCTTGGCCCGCGTTACCCGGATGCCTGTCATGCGCTGCGTTGCAGCAGGTGATCGCCCACGCGCAAGGCATTGGCGATGGCGGTCAACGACGGATTCACTGCACCGATGCTCGGGAAAAAGCTCGTGTCCACGACATACAGATTGTCCAGCTCGTGCGCCTTGCAGTGGACGTCAAGTACCGAGGTTTTCGGATCGCTGCCGAAGCGACAGGTGCCGGACTGGTGGGCGACACCGGCAATGGGGATGTGTTTTCCCATATAGAGCGTGTTCGGGATCAGGTGCGGGTGCATGTCCATGTGTCCCAGCATCGCTTGTAATTTCTGCCGCAACCGGTTGACCGGCTCCACATTCGTGAACTTGTAATGGAGCTGAATTTCGCCCTTGGCGTTCACCGTGACGCGGTTCTGCGGTAGTGGCAGGTCTTCGCTGGTAAGCCAGAAGTCCACGGCATGCCGCGCTATCCGGTCCAGGGTGAAGCCGGGTGCGAACTTCGGCGCATCCTCTTTGAACATGGGGCCCTGGGACTTGCCAAGCATCTGGATATTGCCGAGCGGGAAGTCGTAATCGGGCGCGCCGAGGTAAAAGTCGTTGATCGTCAGCGTCTTCTGAAACACGGTCGGATTCTCGCGTTTGGAAAGCGCGATCAGCGCGATGGCATTGTGAAACATATAGTGGCGGCCCACCATGTCCGAACCGTTGGCCAGGCCGTGCGGATGCCTCTCGTTGGCCGACATCAGGAGCAGGCGTGCGGAGTTGGCCGCACCGCAGGCCACGATGACGATGCTGCCGCGGTATTCCTCGCGGTGGCCGGCGCGGTCGACGATCACCCTGGTGACCGTGTGTCCGCCGGGGTCGGTCTCGAGCTTATGCACGTGGGCGTTCCTCAACAGCGTCACGTTCGAGTGCTGCAGCGCCGGCCGGACGGCGATGACTTCCGCGTCCGCCTTGGCGTGGACCAGGCAGGGATAACCGTCACAGGTATTGCAGCGGATACACAGGCTGTAAGGTCGGTCCGCCTCCGTGAGCATGATCGCGGTGGGTGCGTACGCTGGTCGATACCCCGCGCGCCGCAGGCCGTCGGCCATCTCCTGGATGCGCGGTTCGTGACTCACCGGCGGGTACGCATACGGCGCACTGGCTGGCGGATCGGTGGGATCGTCGCCACGCAGGCCATGCACGTGGTAGAGGTGCTCCGCCTGCGTGTAGTACGGCTCGAGGTCTTCGTAACGGATGGGCCAGTCCGGCGTCAGGCCATCGGCGGTGCGGTGGGCGGCAAAGTCCTCCTGTCGCAACCGGAACATTGCCGCGCCGAACATCTTGGTCGCGCCACCCACGAAGTAGTGAACGCCGGGCTGGAACGATGTACCATCCGCGTCGTACCACGTATCCTTCGATACATAACGGTTGCTCCCAAAGACCTCAGTTGGGCACCAATTCTCCTTCTCACGCTGCAGGTAATCACCGCGCTCGAGAATGAGAATACGCTTGCCGGAGGGCGCGAGCCTGAGGGCCAACGTGCCGCCGCCGGCCCCGCTGCCGATAATGATGAAATCGTAATGATTCATGCTCATGAATCTTTTCCGGGTACCGTCGGCGATTTTCTGCGGGGGCGGAGCAGTTTGGCGATCAGGCCGGTCCAGCCGGTCTGATGTGAGGCGCCCACGCCGCGTCCGCTGTCACCATGGAAATATTCGTGGAACAGGACATAGTCCTTGAAGTGCGGATCGGTCGCGAGTTTCGGGTGGTATTTCAACACCGGTCGCTGGCTGTCGGCGCCGGTTAGAAAAATCCGGGCGAGACGGCGCGTCAGTTCGTCAGCGACCTCGTCGAGGGTGATGAATTGTCCCGAACCGGTCGGGCATTCGACCTTGAAATCGTCGCCATAATAATAATGAAATTTTTGCAGCGACTCGATGAGCAGAAAGTTGATCGGCATCCAGACGGGGCCACGCCAGTTGGAATTTCCACCGAACAAGTTGTTGTGGGATTCCGCCGGCCAGTAACTCACCTCGTACGTCTGTCCTCCGGTGACATAACGAAATGGTTTTTGCTCGTGTGCCTTTGAAAGAGAGCGCACCCCTTGACCGGAAAGAAACTGGGTTTCATCCAGCATGCGTTTGAGCAACGCCTTCATTCGATGGCCGCGCAGCAGGGAAAGTAGTCTACGATCGCCAACCCCGCCAATTTTCCAGTCGGAGATGAGGGTGGCCAGTTCCGGGCGGTACTTCAAATACCATTCCATCCGCATCTCGAAGGCTGGCAGCTTCGTCATCACCTCCGAATCCAGTACTTCGACAGCCAGCAACGGGATCAGGCCGACGATGGACTGGATTTTCATCGGTACATTCTCCCCATCCGGCAGGTTCAGGTGATCGTAGTAAAACTGGTCCGATTCATCCCATAAACCCAGGGAATCCTCATCTTTGCCGTTGATGGCGCCGGCAATGGAGAGGAAGTGCTCGAAGAATTTCGTGGCGATGTCCTCGTAGACATGGTCGTGCTGTGCCAGCTCGAGCGCGATGCGCAGAAGGTTGAGGCAGTACATCGCCATCCAGCCCGTGGCATCGGCCTGGTCGATGTGACCGCCCGTTGGCAGCGGCCGGCTGTGGTCGAAGGCACCGATGTTGTCCAGGCCGAGGAAACCGCCCTGAAAAATATTACGCCCCCGCATGTCCTTGCGGTTCACCCACCAGGTGAAATTCAACAGCAGTTTTTGAAACACGCGTTCCAGAAAGCCGAGATCGCCGGGGTCGTCCGGGTTGACCTCCTGCCGCTGTCGACGGTCGATTTGAAAGACACGGAACGTCGACCAGGCGTGGACCGGTGGGTTGACGTCGCTGAACGCCCATTCATAGGCGGGCAACTGTCCGTTCGGGTGCATATACCATTCACGCATCAGCAGGATGAGCTGGTCCTTGGCGAACTCGGGGTCAATTTCGACCAGGGTCACGCAATGGAAGGCCCAGTCCCAGGCGGCGAACCAGGGGTACTCCCATTTGTCCGGCATGGAAATCACATCGGCATTGTTCAAGTGCTTCCAGCCGGCGTTGCGTCCATGTTTGCGCGCCGGTGGCGGTGGCGGTTGGGTCGGGTCGCCCTGCAGCCACAGCGGGATGTCATAATGGAAAAATTGTTTGCCCCAGAGCATCCCCGCAAAGGCTTGGCGCTGCACCAGCCGCGCGTCGGCATCGGTGATGGCGTGCTGTAAACCGGCGAAAAATTCATCTGCCTCGCTGCGTCGCTGAGCAAGGATGGCGTCAAAATCCACCCAGGGGCTGCCCATCGATGCCATCCCGGATTTTGTGAGCCGGATACGCACCGTCATGGATTGCCCCGCCGGAATGGTCAGTTCATACAGTGCACCCGCCTTTGTACCGGTCTGCGCGGGATTGACCGCCGACGTATCACCGGCAATCACATAGTCATGAAAGGCATCCTTGAAGAACCCGTTGGCGTCGGCTTGTCCGTAAAGTCGACGTACATTGGTCTCGTTATCGCAAAACAACAGTGTTGGATGGTCGTCGCAGGCGAGACGGAAATCACCCAACAGGTCGTGCTCGATGTTGATACTGCTGTTATTCGCTGAGAGTTTTGGTTTGCGCGCGTTGCGTATCCACGACCATGTGTTACGGAAACAAAGCTGCGGTAGCAGGGTCAGCGGTGCCGCCTCCGGGCCATGATTGTGGACCGTGATCCGCATGAGGATATCCTCCGGTGCGGCCTTGGCGTACTCCACGAAGACGTCGAAATATCTATCCTGATCGAATAACCCGGTGTCGAGCAGCTCGAACTCCGCCTCATCCGCACCGCGCCGCTGATTCTCCTCGAGTAGCCGCGCGTACGGGAATTCCGCCTGCGGGTACTTGTAGAGCATCTTCAGATAGGCATTCGTCGGTGTGGCATCGAGGTAGTAATAGAGCTCCTTCACGTCCTCGCCATGATTACCCTCGGTATTCGTCAGCCCGAAGAGCCGCTCCTTGAGGATCGAATCCTTGCCATTCCACAACGCCAGTGTCAGGCAGAGGTGCTGCTGGTCGTCACTGAAGCCGGCGATGCCATCTTCGCCCCAGCGATACGCACGGCTACGGGCATGGCTGTGGGGCAGATATTCCCACGCATGGCCGTCGGGGCTGTAATCCTCGCGTACCGTGCCCCATTGGCGCTCGGACAGATATGGCCCCCAACGTCGCCAGTTCTGCCGGCCGGCCTTGTCTTCCGCCAGACGCTGCCGTTCAGCGGACGCGGTCGTCACAGTGGAGGATGGTGAGTTCGGTGGCATGGGGGCTCCAATTCAGGGCGGAGTTCGACCGCCCGGCTGGTGGGATACGTTCCGGTTCCCGGGATCGCTACACCTCAATCCCCGCGCATGCGCACGATCTGGTAGCGCCGCCCCAGATACCATATCGGTGCGCTCCAGATATGCACCAGGCGCGTAAACGGAAACAGTAAAAACACCGTCAAACCCAGGAACAGGTGCAGTTTGAATATCCAGGACACGTCCGCCACGATCGCTGCGGCACCGGGCCGGAACGTGACGATGTGCTGCGCCCAGGCGCTGAGGGTCAGCATCTCCGAGCCGTTCAGATGCTGTGCCGAGACCGGGATGGTCGCCAGCCCCAGCAGCAGTTGGATGAACAGGATGATGATGATGGGGATGTCCATCTGTGAGCTCTGTGCGCGTACGCGCGGATTTGTCCAGCGGCGGTGGATGAGCATGGCGCCGCCGATTACCGCGCACAGCCCGAAGATGCCGCCGCTGGTCATGGCCAGGATCTGATGGAAGCCGGGCGTGATCCCCACGGCTTCTTCCCAGCTGTGTGGCGTCAGCAGGCCGAAGAAATGACCGAACAACAAAAACAGTACACCGATGTGGAACAGGTTGTTGGCCAGCCGGAAACGGGGGCTGGCATCGACGATCTGGCTGGAGTTGGTCTTCCAGGTATACTGGCTCATATCGAAACGCACCAGACTGCCGAATAAGAAGACTGTCCCGGCCACATAGGGGTAAATACCGAACAGCAGGTTATTCAGAAAGCTATCCATCATTCGTCTCCGCCATGCCGAGAGGGATTGCCTGATACCCGGCGATCCCGCCACTGGATCGATTGTTCCACCGGCCGCTGACCGGCACTGCAGCCGGTCCCATCCGCTGTGCCAAAGGTCACTGGCGCCTCCATCCACACCGCGTCCAGTGCCGCCGGGGTATCGTCGGGTACTTCGGCGGCGATGCGTTCGTGCAGCAGCGGATCGTTGCCGTCCAGACCGCACAGGCGCAGCAATGGCTCCAGCAGCACAGCGTGGCGATTGCGGCGCTCGACCAGCTGTGCGTACAGGTGCTGCACCAGGCCACCGATCTCGCCCAGGCGCTCCAGTGCCTCGCCCGGTGGCAGCCGTGACAGAAACTCCAGATACAGTGGCAGATAATCGGGTAGTTCGCGGGCGCTGATGACATAGCCGTGGCGCCGATACAGCCGGTTGAGCTCGACCATGGCCTGGCCGCGATCGCGCGATTCACCGTAGACATGCTCGAACAGGTACAGCGAGCGGGCGCGACCGCGGTCGAAGGTATCGACATGACGGGCCTGTGCGTCGATCAGATCGTGCCCGATCAGATCGTCGAGAAATCCATCCAAGGCATCCTGTTCGGCCGCGTTCAACACAGCCTCTTCGGTCAGGGCCTGACGCAGTGGTTCGACATGCCGCCACAAGGACTCGTCGGGGTAGTGCAGCAGTGTGGCGATGATCTGGAAGATGCGCATCGGTGGCCTCACTTGCGCGTTGCGGATGACTTGGGCACGACCTTGACCGGTATCGGGAATTTACGCCGCTGGGGGTTTTTGGAACCGAACAGATTGGTCGGATTGATGCCGCTGGTGTTGCAGCCGTCGCCAAAGCTGAAGCCGCATCCGCTGCGCTCGCCGTAGGGATCGCCGGTCGACAACTCGCGGTGATTGGTGGGGATGACGAAGCGATCCTCGTAGTTGGCGATGGCCATGATCTGGTACATCTCATCGACCTGCACCTGACTCAGGCCCACCTGGCCCAGGACGGCGGTGTCGGTGGCGCCGTCCACGGTCAGGTGGCGCCGGTAGATGCGCATGGCGAACATGCGCCGCAAGGCCTCGATCACCAGCCTTTCATCGCCGGCCGTGAGCAGGTTGGCCAGATACTTCACCGGGATGCGCAGCGAGGCGACATCAGGGATCTCGCCGTCGAAGCCGATCTGGCCTTGATCCACGGCGGCACTGATCGAAGACAACGGCGGTACGTACCAGACCATCGGCAGGGTGCGGTACTCCGGGTGCAGCGGAAAGGCGACCTTCCAGTCCATCGCCATCTTGTAGACCGGCGACCGGCGGGCGGCATTCAGCCACGATTGCTGCACGCCATCGGCCAGCGCCTGGGCGATGACCGCTGGATCCTCCGGATCGAGAAATATGTCCAGCTGAGCCTGGTAGAGATCGCGTTCGTCGGCTACCGAGGCGGCCTGTTTGATGCGGTCGGCGTCGTAGAGCAGCACGCCGAGATAGCGGATGCGCCCGACGCAGGTCTCCGAGCACACCGTCGGCGAGCCGGCCTCGATGCGTGGATAGCAGAAGATGCACTTCTCGGATTTGCCCGATTGCCAGTTGTAGTAGATCTTCTTATAGGGACAGCCCGAGATGCACATACGCCAGCCGCGGCACTTGTCCTGGTCGATCAGCACAATGCCATCCTCCTCGCGCTTGTAGATCGCGCCCGAGGGACAGGAGGCGATACAGCTCGGATTGAGGCAGTGCTCGCACAGCCGCGGCAGGTACATCATGAAGGTATTCTCGAACTGTCCGTAGATCTCCTTTTCGACCTCGCGGAAGTTGTAGTCTTTAGAACGTTTGGCGAATTCCCCACCCAGGATCTCCTCCCAGTTGGGACCCCATACGATCTTGTCCATCGGCTTGCCGGTCAGTGCCGAATAGGGCTTGGCCGTCGGCTGGGCCTTGGACTCGGGGGCGTTGTGCAGGCGCTGGTAGTCGAAGTTGAACGGCTCGTAGTATTCATCGATCTGCGGCAGGTTGGGATTGGCGAAGATATTGGCCAGCAGCCGCCATTTGCCGCCCTGCCTCGGCAGCAGCTCGCCCGTGCCGGTGCGTTGCCAACCGCCGTTCCAGTGATCCTGATTTTCCCAGTCCCTGGGATAGCCGATACCGGGCTTGGTCTCGACGTTGTTGAACCAGGCGTACTCGACCCCCTCGCGCGAGGTCCATACATTCTTGCAGGTGATCGAGCAGGTGTGGCAGCCGATGCACTTGTCGAGGTTGAGTACCATGCCGATCTGGGCACGAATCTTCATCGTGTGTACTCCTGCGCCAGGATGCTGGCGTCGTCACCCTCCAGCCAGTCGACCTTGTCCATCTTACGCACGATCACGAAGCCGTCGCGGTTGGAGCCGACCGGGCCGTAGTAATTGAAGCCGTAGCTCTGCTGCACGTAGCCGCCAATCATGTGGGTGGGTTTGAGTACCACGCGCGTGACCGAATTGTGGATGCCGCCACGACCGCCGGTGATCTCCGATCCGGGCATGTTCACGATGCGCTCCTGCGCGTGGTACATCATCGCCATGCCCGACGGCACCCGCTGCGAGACCACTGCGCGCGCGACCAGCGCGCCATTGCGGTTGAAGGCCTCGATCCAGTCGTTGTCGACGATACCGGCCGTCTTGGCGTCGACCTCCGAGATCCACACGATGGGGCCGCCGCGTGACAGGGTCTGCATGATCAGGTTTTCGGAATAGGTGCTGTGGATGCCCCACTTCTGATGCGGTGTGATCCAGTTGAGCACCAGTTCGTGGTGGCCGTTTCCGCGCTTGCCCAGCAGCGCCTCGACGTCGCGCGTCTCGACCGGCGGGCGGTAGGCAGCGAAACCCTCGCCGAAGGCGATCATCCACGGGTGATCCTGGTAGAAGTGCTGGCGTCCGGTGAGCGTGCGCCAGGGGATCAGCTCGTGCACGTTGGTCCAGCCGGCGTTGTAGCTGACCTGGTCCGATTCGATGCCCGACCAGATCGGCGAGCTGATGATCTTGCGCGGCTGCGCTTGGATATCGTGGAAGCGGATTTTTTCGTCCTGCTTGTGTAGCGCCAGGTGCGCATGCTCGCGGCCGGTGATCGCCGACAACGCCCGCCAGGCCTTGACCGCGACCTCGCCGTGGGTCTCCGGCGCCAGCCCCATGACGGTATCGGCGGCCTGGATGGCGGTGTCCATGCGCGGTCGGCCGCTACTGGCGCGGCCTTGCCGATGGCGGCCGTTGAGCGCACCCAGCTCCTCGATCTCGGTGCGGGTGTCCCAGTGGATGCCCTTGCCGCCGTTGCCGAGCGTCTCCAGCAGCGGCCCCACCGAGATGTAGCGCTCGTAGGTGGCCGGATAGTCGCGCTCGACGACATGCAGGTGCGGCATGGTCTTACCAGGGATGGGCTCGCATTCGCCGGCCTTCCAGTCCGCGATCGCGTACGGCTGGCCCAGCTCGGCCGGGCTGTCGTGTTGCAGCGGCTGGCTGACCAGATCCTGTTCCACCCCCAGATGGCCCACGCAGACCCTGGAAAACGCCTTGGCGATACCCTTGAAGATCTCCCAGTCACTGCGCGATTCCCAGGCCGGGTTGACCGCCTCGGACAGCGGGTGGATGAACGGGTGCATGTCCGAGGTGTTCAGGTCGTCCTTCTCGTACCAGGTCGCGGTCGGCAGCACCACGTCTGAGTAAAGGCAGGTGGTGGACATGCGGAAGTCGAGCGTCACCAGCAGGTCGAGCTTGCCGCGCGGTGCCTCCTGGCGCCATTTCACGTCGCTGGTCTCGGGCATGCTCTCGGGTCCGAATTCCTCGCTCTGTACACCGTCGCTGGTGCCCAGCAGGTGGCGCAGGAAATATTCGTGGCCCTTGCCGCTGGAGCCCAGCAGGTTGGAGCGCCAGATGAACAGGTTGCGCGGGAAGTTCACCGGATCGTCGGGATCCTCGCAGCTGAACTTCAGCTCGCCGCGCTGGAGCTGATCGACCACATAGGCGGCCGGCGCCTGGCCCGCGGCCTGGGCCGCGCCCACCAGCGTCAACGGATTGCGGTCGAACTGCGGTGCCGACGGCAGCCAGCCCATACGCTCGGCGCGCGCGTTGCAATCGATCAGGCTCATCTGCCACTTGGCCGGGTCGGCCAGCGGCGACAGCAGGCTGGAGACCTTCAGCGTCTCGTAGCGCCACTGGTTGCTGTGCGCATAGAAGAACGAGGTACCGGCCATCTGCCGTGGCGGTCGCACCCAGTCCAGGGCGAAGCACACCGGCAGCCAGCCGGTCTGTGGGCGCAGCTTCTCCTGCCCCACGTAGTGCGCCCAGCCGCCGCCGGACTGGCCGATACAGCCGCACAGCATCAACATGTTGATGATGCCGCGATAGGTCATGTCCATGTGGTACCAGTGATTGATGCCGGCGCCGAGGATCACCATCGAGCGGCCCTGTGTTTTGGCGGCGGTCTGGGCGAAGGCGCGCGCCGTACTGATGATCTTGCGCCGGTCCACGCCGGTGATGTGCTCCTGCCAGGCCGGCGTGTAGGGCACATCGTCGTCGTAGCTCTTTGCCGCGCCGGCATCGTCCAGTCCGCGATCCAGACCGTAGTGCGCCAGCATCAGATCGTAGACCGTGGCGACCAGTGCCTCCGCGCCGCCCGCCAGGCGCAGGTGTTTGACCGGCACCTTGCGCACCAGCACGTCCGCGTGCTCGGTAGAGTTGAAGTGATCGCTCTTGATGCTGCCGAAGTAGGGGAGGCCGACCGCGACCACTGCGTCGTGACGGCCGAGCTGGCTCAGGGTCAGCTTCACGTCTGTTTGCGCGCCGCCTTCCTTTTCCTCGAGATTCCAGCGCCCGCTTTTGTCCCAGCGGAAACCCACCGAACCCTGCGGTACCACCACACGGTCGCCGAGCTCATCCCAGGCGACGGTCTTCCAGTCCGGGTTTTTCTCCTGGCCCAGACCGGCGTCGAAGTCGGCCGCGCGCAGAAAGCGCCCTGGCACCAGGCCCTTGGGGCCGTCATCGAGCCGCACCAGGAACGGCAGGTCGGTGTAGCGGCGGGCGTAGTCAATGAAATAATCGGTGGGCTGATCAAGGTGGAACTCACGCAGGATCACATGACCCATGGCCATGGCAACCGCCGCGTCGGTGCCCTGCCTGGGTGCCAGCCAGATGTCGGCGAACTTGGTGGCCTCGGCGTAGTCCGGTGACACCACCGCGATCTGCGTGCCGTTGTAGCGCGCCTCGGTCATGAAGTGGGCGTCCGGGGTGCGCGTCTGCGGCACATTGGAACCCCACAGGATGATGAATTTGGCGTTGTACCAATCGGCCGACTCGGGCACATCGGTCTGCTCGCCCCAGGTCATCGGCGAGGAGGGCGGCAGATCGCAGTACCAGTCGTAGAACGACAGGCAGGTGCCGCCGATGAGCGAGAGATAACGCGCACCCGAGGCGTAGGACAGCATCGACATGGCCGGGATGGGCGAAAACCCGACGATGCGATCGGGTCCGTATTGTCTGGCGGTGTAGACGTTGGCAGCGGCGATCAGCTCGTTGACCTCATCCCACGACACCCGCACCAGGCCACCCAGGCCCCGGATCGACTTGTATGCGGCGGCGCTGGCGGGGTCTTCGACGATCGCGCCCCAGGCGCTCACCGGATCCTGATGCTGCGCCTTGGCGGCACGCCACAGCTTCAGCAGCCGCCCGCGGATCATGGGATATTTCAGGCGGTTGGCACTGTAGAGATACCAGGAGTAGCTGGCGCCGCGCGGACAGCCGCGCGGTTCATGGTTGGGCAGGTCCGGGCGCGTGCGCGGGTAGTCGGTCTGCTGGGTCTCCCAGGTGACCAATCCGTCCTTGACGTAGATCTTCCACGAGCACGCGCCTGTGCAGTTGACGCCGTGCGTGGAGCGCACGATCTTGTCGTGCTGCCAGCGCTGGCGGTAGGACTTCTCCCAGGAACGATCCTCCAGTGTGGTCTGGCCGTGTCCAGCGGCGAATTCACCCCGCACCTTGCGGAAAAACATCAGGCGGTCAAGAAAGTGGCTCATGTCTTGTCTCCATGTCGCGACAGGGACCCGCGCTGGCGTACGCTGCCGAACAGGCTGTCGATCATGCCCGCCAGCGTGGCCAGCCAGGCCAGGAGCGCGATATACGTCGCCAGCGTGAACAAGCCCGTCAGAAATGGCAGCGGCATCACCGTGGTCAGTTGCTGGGTGCAGACGGCATACATGCCCAGTGGAAACACGGCGCCCCAGTACAGGGGGTCATAGTGGAACGGCACACCGCGGATCAGATAACGCCATACGCCCAGCACCAGTAGCAGCGGGATCCACCAGCTGCCGATGGCCCAGTAAAAAAGCGTCATACCTTTGACGAACGGCAACACGGCTGTGATCACCGGGGACCGGCCCGCGTGCTCGATCAGCACGCTGCCGGCCAGTGCTGAAATCGCCACTGCGCCCATGTTGATCCAGTACGGCGGAGACAGATCTTCGGGTGCCATTTCGATGAAGGTATAGCGGAAAAAAATCAGCGTCGTCAGCCACAGATACAGGGCACCGCCGACCAGCCAGAACGTCAGCGCCAGGAACATCAGGGGTTGTTGCAGTGCCGCGAACCCGTCGAGGGAGAGCACGAAGATCGTCAGGACCGCGACCGACTGGGTGGCCACCACGCTGACCAGCCAACCACCGTTGAGACCGTGCTGGATGTCCGGTTTGTGTTGCTTGACCGTCAACACAGCCAGGATGCCGTACATGATCACGACCCACAGGACGCCGGTCACCACCAGGCAGGTGCTGGCCAGCCGCAGCGCGTGCTGCTGCAGGATCAACTGCACGCCAAAGACCCCGAACGCCGCCACTGTGGTGTAGAAACCAACGGCGCGGCTGTGATCGTGCAGATCAGCAATGAAGCTGCGCCGATGGCGCAGCACCCGCATGAGCGTGGCGATCACCAGGCACAGCAAGAACAGTGTGTTGAGCCAAAAGAGTGGTGCGGAGATCCAATTCAAACCCTGCAATTGCGCCGCCAACGCCACAATGCCTGTTGCCATCACCCCGGCGAAATACGCTGGATGCATCCGCTCCAGCGATTCGTGCGGCACATGCTCGAAGCGCAGCCTCACGGCGACAGGTGCCGGGCATTCAGCGGTGACGCGGGGCCGGATCGAAGCAGGTCCGCGCTGAGCCTCCAACAGGCGTTGTCAGGTTGCAGCGACCCGGTCACGAAACACGACCTGCTGCGATATCTCCCGTTACGTAGCGAACACTCATGGCGCTCATGGCTGAGGGATTGGCCTTGGTATGAAACCGTGCACCCGCCCGGTCCATCGATCGATGGATGACAACAACGATGGTCAGGTATTGCTATTATGCAGTTGTGCATCACCTTTCAGTCGCTGCCGGTGCCTGTGAAAAACATAGGTCATTGCCCGTATTTTTCCAGACACTTTCGTGGCACATATGATTTTTTGAATGAATACTATGACTTGCACCGGATGGGCTCGTCCGCGCCAGGTGTGCAGCAGTGAATGTCGTACCCTTGCACTTCCTGCCAGCGCCTATACTGGGGGCTGCACGAGGGGTGCGGAGTGACGAAAGAATTGCACTTTCTGCTTGCGCCTGTACCGGGGTCTGCAGGCTCATTGAGGCGTTGATTCGATGACGAACGCTTGGGAAGCCGCAGCGGTGGTTCCGACCAAGTACTGGCATACGCTCGACGACGGCCGGGTGCAGTGTGATCTGTGTCCGCGTTTCTGCAAGCTGCGCGAGGGGCAGCGCGGGCTGTGCTTCGTGCGTGCCAATCAGAACGCTGCCATCGTGTTGACCACCTATGGCCGTTCCAGCGGCTACTGCGTGGATCCCATCGAGAAAAAACCCTTGAATCATTTTCTCCCGGGCACGCCGGTACTGTCGTTCGGTACCGCAGGCTGTAATCTCGCCTGCAAGTTCTGTCAGAACTGGGACATCAGCACCTCACGTGAGATCGATACGCTGGCCGCTGCCGCCTCACCGGAGAAGATCGCGCGGGTCGCCGCCGCGCTCGGCTGCCGCAGCATCGCCTACACCTACAATGATCCGGTGATCTTCCATGAATATGCCATCGACGTGGCACAGGCCTGTCACGAACGTGGTATCAAGTCGGTCGCCGTGACGGCCGGTTATGTGACTGCAGAGCCCCGCAAGGAGTTCTATCGCTACATGGATGCGGCCAACGTGGATCTGAAGGGCTTCACGGAAGACTTCTACTGGAAGCTCTCCGGTGGCCATCTGCGGCCGGTCCTGGAGACGCTGGAATACCTCAGGCACGAGACGCAGGTCTGGTTCGAGCTGACTACGCTGCTGATCCCCGGCCATAACGATTCCAGCGACGAGATCGAGCGCATGTGCCGCTGGGTGGTCGAGCACCTCGGTCCGGGGGTCCCCATGCACTTCAGTGCCTTCCATCCGGATTGGAAGATGTCGGATGTGCCACCGACACCGGCGGCCACCCTGGCGCGGGCGCGCCACATTGCCCTCGAGCAGGGCGTGCGGTATGCCTACACCGGCAATGTGCACGACCCGGGCGGGCAGAGTACCTACTGTCATCAGTGTGGTGAACTGCTGATCGCGCGCGACGGCTACGTGCTCGGTGACTGGAATCTGACACCGGCGGGTGGCTGCCGGCGCTGCGGTACGCCACTGGCCGGTGTCTTCGAGGCCGTCCCCGGTCGCTGGGGCGCCCGACGCCAGCCGGTCGACATGACACACTACGCCTGATCACGCCCCTGCGACCGCCGGCCCCGTGCGTGCGGGCACCCAGAGTGCGTACCAGCTCTCACATCCCGCCCGTGCCGATCAAGCCCCCCCTCCACCCCGCCGCTAAGCCGATCTGAACGTCGGCAGTCCCAGCAACTGGCCTGATCGTTGCAGGCGCTGAGCACTGAGCACGACCCGCACTGCCGCGCAACCTTGGCGAGGGACTTATGCAGCACAGCAGACACTGGGCGGTCCTGGCCGCCACCATCGTGGCCGGACCGGCGGCCGCCGCCGATTTCGACAGCAACATCCCCATGCAGGAGCGGGGCGCGGCAACGTACTATGTAGCGGGGGAGATCGCGGGTGTCGGCGCCGTCGATCTGATGGTCGACACGGGCTCCGGGTATATGACGATCAACGAAGAGACGCTGGGGATACTGCGGGAAGCGGGCGGGGTGGTCTACGTCAAGGAGTTGTCCGGTATCCTCGCCGACGGCAGCAGAATGACGGTGCCGGTATACCGTCTGGGCCAGGTGCGGATCGGCCCGGTCTGTACGCTCTACGACGTCGAGGCGGCGGTGTTCCCCGGCAAGACCCGGCAGATCCTCGGTTTGAGCGCCCTGCGGCAGGCGGCGCCGTTCATCTTCTCCATGGATCCGCCCAAACTGGTGTTGAGCAACTGCGTCGAACGGGTGGCCGAGGCGGGCGGCAAGACCTCCTGAAGGCCTTGCCACCGGTCCACCGGGAGGTCAGCACGCTGGCCGTCCCGGTCAACCGTTTCCCTCCCGACGAACTTCCGCGCCTTGCTATACTGCGACGTCCGTACCGTTACCGAGGGGAATCCCATGAGCCGGACGTCGGCCCGCATAGGCATCGTGACTGTGTCCGACCGCGCCAGCCGCGGCGACTACCAGGATCTCGGTGGACCGGCCATCCGCGACTGGTTGACGCGCGCACTGACCTCGCCGTGGGAGCCGCTGCTGCGACTGGTCCCGGATGAGCGTCCGGAGATCGAGGCCGTGCTGCGGGACCTCTGTGACCGGGAGAACTGCTCTCTGGTGGTGACCACGGGCGGTACCGGCCCGGCGCCGCGCGATGTCACGCCCGAGGCGACCGAGGTGGTGATCGAAAAGCACCTGCCGGGCTTCGGCGAACAGATGCGTGCCGTGTCGCTGCGACATGTGCCGACCGCCATCCTGTCGCGCCAGCTCGCCGGTATCCGTGGGCGTTCATTGATCATCAACCTGCCGGGCAAGCCCGCTGCCATCGCGGAATGTCTGGAGGCGGTGTTCCCGGCCGTGCCCTGTTGCATCGACCTCATCGGTGGCCCGTTCCTGACCACCGACGAGGCGGTGGTCAAGGCGTTCCGGCCGAAGCAGACGTAAAGGCCACTTCAACCACGAAGGACACGAAGGGCACTAAGGAAAACCTCGATAAGTGTAAAACCGTGAATCCCCTCCCCACTTTATGGGGGAGGGGATTCTGCGATCAACACTCGTCGAAGTTTTCCTTCGTGGTTGAATTTCTGCAACAGAACTCCGTCACCCTTCCCGCTTCAGCACCACCCCCGCGAGCGGCGGTAGGGTGAGGGCGATGGAGTATGGGTGACCCATCCACGGCGTGGGTTCGGTGTGCAGGATCTGTTCGCCGACGTTACTGCCCCCGTAGAAGAGTGAGTCCGAGTTCAGCAGTACCCGGTAGCGACCGTGCTCGGGTACCCCCAACCGATACTCCTCATGCACCACCGGCGTGAAGTTGAAGACGTTCACCAGGAGCTCGGCCTCGGCGTGGCGCTGGTAGCTGATGACCGACTTCGCGGCGTCGTGGCAGTCGATCCAGGCGAAGCCTTCGGCCTCGAATTCGCAGGCGTGCAGCGCGGGTTCGTTCCGGTACAGGTGGTTGAGGTCGCGCATCAGGCTGTGCACGCCGGCGTGCGGGGCATAGTCCAGTGCCTGCCATTCCAACGGTGCGTTGCAGTTCCATTCCGAGCGTTGCCCGAACTCTGAACCCATGAACAGCAGTTTTTTACCCGGATAGGTCCACATGTAGGTGTACAGCAGGCGCAGGTTGGCGAACTGCTGCCATTCGTCGCCCGGCATCTTGTGCAGCATGGACGACTTGCCATGCACGACCTCGTCGTGTGAGAAAGGCAGGACGAAGTTTTCGGTGAAGGCGTACAGCAGGCCGAAGGTGAGCTGGGCATGGTGGTAGTGCCGGTACACCGTGTCTTTGCTGAAATACACCAGGGTGTCGTGCATCCAACCCATGTTCCACTTCATCGAGAAGCCCAGGCCACCGACGTAGGGGGGGCGTGTGACCTGCGGCCAGGCGGTGGATTCCTCGGCGATCATCAGCGTGCCGGGATGGCGGCCCTGAGTGACTTCGTTGAGCTGACGGAGAAAGTCGATCGCCTCCAGGTTCTCGCGCCCACCGTAGATGTTCGGGAGCCAGTCGCCGGCATCGCGTGAATAATCCAGGTAGAGCATCGAGGCGACGGCATCCACGCGCAGGCCGTCGATATGGCACTCCTCGATCCAATACAGGGCGGACGAGAGCAGGAAATTGCGCACCTCGTTGCGGCCGTAGTTGAAGATCAGGGTGCCCCAGTCGCGGTGTTCGCCCCGCCGCGGGTCCGCGTGTTCGTAGAGCGCGCTGCCGTCGAAGCGGGCCAGGGCGTGGTCATCCTTGGGGAAGTGGCCGGGTGCCCAGTCGAGGATGACGCCGATGCCGTGCTGATGGCACTGGTCGACGAAGAAGCGGAAATCGTCGGGCGTACCGTGACGGCTGGTCGGTGCGTAGTAGCCGGTGGCCTGATAGCCCCAGGAATCGTCCAGCGGGTGTTCCGTGATCGGCAGCAGTTCGATATGGGTGAAGCCCTGGTCCTGCACATACGGGATAAGCTGCTCGGCCAGCTCGCGATAGCTCAGGAATCTGCCCTGCGGGTCGCGCCGCCAGGAGCCGAGATGCACTTCATAGATCGACATGGGCGCATGCAGCCAGTCGTGGTCGTGGCGCGCGCGCAACCAGTCGGCGTCATCCCATGCATACTCATCGATGTCCGGGACGCGCGCGGCGGTGCCGGGGCGGTACTCGAATTCCTGCCCATAGGGATCTGTCTTGAGGTGGATGCTGCCGTGTTCGCGGTTGCGGATCTCGTATTTGTAGAACTGTCCCGGTGCGAGGCCGGGAATGAACAGCTCCCAGATACCACTGCCACCGCGCACGCGCATGGGGTGGCGGCGCCCGTCCCAGCCGTTGAAGTCGCCCACCACACTGACCCGCTCAGCGCTCGGTGCCCAGACGGCGAAGCGGACACCGTCGATGTCGTCGCAGCGATGTGGGTGGGCACCCATGAAACGGTAGGCGTGCCAGTGCCGGCCCTCGCCGAACAGGTGCAGGTCGAAGTCGCTCACCTGCGCCGGGAAACAGTAGGGGTCGTAGGCCGTTCGCGTGGCACCGTGGTCATCGACCCATTCCAGACGGTAGCGCTGTGGCACGGTGCCGGCGCGTCCCTGCCAGGTGAAGAAGTCGGAATTTGGTATCCGGGTGAGCGCCGCGTCGGTCTCGACCAGCCGTACGCCCCGTGCCCCCGGCAGATAGGCCAGGACACGCTCGCCACCACCGTGTGGATGGCGTCCCAGCACAGTGAAGGGGTCATGATGCCGGGCCGCGGCGATCTGACGAAGGTCGGGTCCGAGTAGGTCGATCGGCGGTTTCGCGGTCTGAGACATGGCCGTCGCTGGGAGTTGGCTCGCATACGCCCGGGATGGGCAGAATGCCATTCCAAGTTGGTGGGTGGATGGTACCATAGAGCCGTGTACGGGGCCCTGCGGGGGATGCTGGACCGCAGGGCAGTACCGGCGTTGGGCAGGTAATGAGCCCAATGCCGACATTCAAGGGAGATTTATGAGCATGCGTACCGGACACACCCGGCGCTTCGTCAGCCGCCTCACCCGCAATACCCTCGCGCTCATCCTGGCGGGAGGGCGGGGATCCCGCCTCAAACACCTGACGCTATGGCGCGCCAAACCGGCGGTACCTTTCGGGGGTAAGTTCCGCATCATCGACTTCCCGCTGTCCAACTGTCTGAATTCGGGGATCCGCAGCATCGGTGTCCTCACCCAGTACAAGGCGCACTCGCTCATCCAGCATATCCACCGTGGCTGGAATTTTCTGCGCGGTGAGTTCGGCGAGTTCGTCGAGTTGTTGCCGGCGCAACAGCGCATCGAGGTGTCGTGGTATCAGGGGACGGCCGACGCCGTCTACCAGAACCTCGATATCATCCGTAACCATCGGCCGGATTTCGTACTGATCCTGGCCGGGGATCACATCTACAAGATGGATTACGGCCCCATGATCGCAGAACACGTCAAGCGCGGTGCTGACATGACGGTCGGCTGCATCGAGGTCGACCTGGCGCGCGCCAGCGCCTTCGGTGTCATGAGCGTGGACGACGAGGGCTGTGTAGTGGGTTTCCAGGAAAAACCCGAACAGCCTGCACCCATGCCAGGACACACGGACGTCGCACTGGCCTCGATGGGCATCTATGTCTTCAACACGGAATTTCTCTATCAGGAACTGATCCGCGATGCGGACGACGACGCATCGGAGCACGATTTCGGTAAGAACGTCCTGCCGCACATCATCAAGGACAGCAAGGTGATCGCTTATTCGTTCCGTGACGAGGAGACCGGCAAGCAGGCCTATTGGAGGGATGTCGGTACCGTGGATGCCTTCTGGGAGGCCAACCTGGAACTGATCGGTGTCACCCCGGAGCTCAATCTCTATGATGAGGAGTGGCCCATCTGGACCTATCAGGAACAGCTGCCACCCGCCAAATTCGTCTTCGACGACGATGACCGGCGCGGTATGGCGGTGGACTCCATGGTCTCCGGTGGCTGCATCGTCTCCGGTGCGCGGGTGCGCCATTCGCTGCTGTTCTCCAACGTGAGGCTGCACGCGCATACGGTGGTCGAGGACACCGTGGTGTTGCCCAACGTGAACATAGGCCCGGACTGCCGTATCACGCGCGCAGTCATCGACAAGGGCTGCCGGATCCCGGCGGGCACGGTGGTCGGAGAGGACCCCGTCGAGGATGCACGGCGCTTCCATGTCTCGGAGGGGGGTGTCGTGCTGATCACACCGGAGATGCTTGGCCAGGAGCTGCACCATGTCCGCTGAGCCGCGCCTGAACGTCGTGTTGTGCTGGCACATGCACCAGCCGCAGTACTGCAACACCGTCAGCGGGGAGTATCTGCAACCCTGGACCTACCTGCACGCCATCAAGGACTACGTCGATATGGCGGCGCACATCGAAGCCAGCCCCGGGGCGAAGGCGGTGGTGAACTTCGCGCCCATCCTGCTCGATCAGCTCGCCGACTATGCCGGGCAGGTGCGCGGCTTTCTGCGTGAAGGCAGCGCCATCCGCGACCCGCTGCTGGCGGCGCTGGGTGCGGCCAGCCTGCCGCTGGAACCAGAGATGCGCCTGCGGCTGGTGAAGGCCTGTCTGCGTGCCAACAAGACACGCCTCATCGACCGCTTCCCGGTCTACAAGCGACTCGCCGAGCTGGGGCAATGGTGCAGCGAGCACAGCGAATCGATCGGCTACATCACCGATCAGTTCGTGGCCGATATCCTGGTCTGGTATCACCTCGCCTGGCTGGGCGAGACGGTGCGGCGTGCCGACGCGCGCGTGGCCGAATTGATGCAGAAGGGCAGTGGCTACTCACTGCATGACCGACATACCCTCATGACCATCATCAGCGGGCTGCTGTCGGGTGTCATCGGTCGCTATGCACGGCTGGCGCAGGCGGGAAAGATCGAGATCTCCGTGACGCCCTACGCACATCCGATCGTGCCGCTGCTGCTGGATCTGCAGACGGCACGTGAAGCCTTACCGGACGTGCCGCTGCCGCAGCTCGATGCGTATCCCGGCGGTGCCGAACGCATCGACTGGCATCTGCGCGAGGCCGTCGCCACCTGTCAGCGGCATTTCGGCTTCCGCCCGCGGGGCTGCTGGCCATCGGAGGGCGGGGTCAGCACCGCCACGCTGAAGCAGTTGCACGCGCACGGCTTCCACTGGACGGCGAGTGGCGAGAGCGTACTGGTCCACAGCCTGGCGCGCAATCCGCAGCGCCAGAACACCCCGCGCGAGCAGTCCCTGTATCGGCCGTACCGCGTACAGAAAGATGGAACCGCGTGTTTCTTCCGCGATGATGGCCTGTCCGACACGATCGGCTTCACCTATTCCACCTGGCATGCCGACGACGCCATCGCCAACCTGGTCCACAATCTGGAGAACATCGCCGCGGCCGGACAACCTGACGCGCAGCGCATCGTCTCCATCATCCTCGACGGCGAGAACGCCTGGGAATATTACCCGGAGAACGGCTACTATTTCCTGAGCGCTCTCTACCGGCGGCTCAGCGATCATCCCCGTATCCGGCTCACCACGTTTTCTGAATACCTGGACAGCGGCGGCGAGCCCACACCCCTTACTCAATTGGTGGCGGGCAGCTGGGTGTACGGTACCTTCTCCACCTGGATCGGCGACCAGGACAAAAATCGTGCCTGGGAGATGCTGGGTGACGCCAAGCGCATGTTCGATGCCAGCGTCGCCAGTGGCCGCCTGACGGCGAACGAGTTGGCCGAGGCACAACATCAGCTGGCCATCTGTGAGGGCTCCGACTGGTTCTGGTGGTTCGGTGACTACAACCCGGCGGAGACCGTGCACGATTTCGACCACCTCTACCGCATGCACCTCGCGAATCTGTATCAGTTGCTCGGCAAGACGCCGCCGGAATATCTCACCCAGGTCTTCTCTCATGGCAGCACGAGGCCCGAACCGCCAGCGCACGGTGGTGTGATGCGCCGCGGGCAGCAGAGCAGTTGACAGGAGAGTCGATGACGCATCGCTACGAGGAGGCGTCGCCCTTCACCTGTCGCCGCGCAGGCATCCTGCTGCATCCGACCTCCTTTCCAGACAGTGCCACCGGTGCACTGGGTGTGGAGGCACGGCGCTTCGTGGATTTTCTGGCGGCGGCCGGCGTGTCGGTCTGGCAGATGCTGCCACTGGGGCCGACCCATGCGGATTGCTCTCCCTATCAATGCACCTCCGTACATGCCGGCAATCCACGGCTGATCTGTCTCCACGGGCTGGTCGAGCGTGGCTGGCTGGGGTCCGTTGCGGCGCCACCGGTCGAATTATCGGCGGCGTGGCAAGCGGCACGGCTGCGGGCAGCGTATGCCGGCTTTGGCGAGCGGGCGCAGGCGGACGACCGGCGCGCCCTCGAGGCCTTCATCGACCAGCACCGCACGTGGCTCGACGACTTCGCGCTCTACGAGGCGCTGCGTAACGAACACGGGCAGTGCGTCTGGTCGGACTGGCCCGCGCCCCTGCGCGACCGTCAGCCGGAGGCAATGGCCGCCGCACGGGTGCGCCTGGCAGCGGTCATTGCCCAGGTACAGTTCGAACAGTTCGTGTTTTTCACCCAGTGGCACGCGTTACGCGACTACGCGGCGCGCCGCGGCGTGCTGCTGTTCGGCGATATGCCGATTTTCGTCGCCTACGACAGTGCCGAGGTCTGGGCGCGGCGTGAATACTTCCGGGTCGATGCCGAGGGCCACCTCGAAGTCGTGGCCGGTGTGCCGCCGGACTATTTCTCGGCGACCGGTCAACGCTGGGGTAACCCGCATTATCGCTGGGACCGCATTGAACAGGATGGTTTCGGCTGGTGGATCGAGCGCATGCGTACCCAGCGCGAGTTCTTCGATCTTATCCGCATCGATCACTTTCGCGGTTTCGAGGCGCATTGGGAGATCCCCGCGCAGGCCGTGACCGCCATCGATGGTCAGTGGGTGAAGGGTCCGGGTGAGCGCCTGTTCCAGGCACTGCTCGATACCTTCCATGACCTGCCCCTGGTCGCGGAGGATCTGGGGATCATCACGGCCGAGGTCGACGCGCTACGTATGCGTTTCGGCCTGCCAGGCATGAAGATTCTGCAATTCGCCTTTGGCGGTGCCGCGGACAACCCCTACCTGCCGCATAACCACGAGCGGCTGAGCGTCGTCTATACGGGCACACATGACAACGACACGAGTCTGGGCTGGTATGCTGGCCTCGACGAGGTCACGCGCACGCACCTGCACGACTATCTCGGCCACCCGTCCGAGCCCATGCCCTGGCCGCTGATCCGCACCGCCTTCGCATCGGTCGCCGCACTCGCCATCGTACCGCTGCAGGACGTGTTGTCGCTGGGCTCGGAACACCGCATGAATACGCCGGGTGTGGCCGAGGGCAACTGGCGCTGGCGGTTTCAATGGGATCAGCTGCCGCAGAAACTCGCCGAGCGTGTCCGTCAGCTGACGACGCTGTACGGCCGCCGCTGATGATGGGCTTCTTGCACGGTATCCGACACACCGCCGATCCTTACAGCCACAGCATGCAGCCCATCTCGAAGGGATGACTGAGCAGCGGGTGTGTCGGAAACATGCGTAGCTTGTAGCGCTGCAGGCCGGGCAGCGGTGGGATCAGGTCCAGGCGGAACAGCGTCTCGCCATCGTCGCCGCTGCTGGCCGGCGCGAAATCGAAGTGTGCTTCACCGATGAACTCGCCATGTTCGTTCTCCTTCCCGACGACGCACTCCACGCGTACGTCCGACGCTTTCAAATCGTGCAGACGGGCGGCGACGGTGATCGGCACGGTATGCCCGGAACGGATTGCGTCCGGCGGGGCATCGACCAGCCGTAGCGAGATCTGCGGCCAGGTATGCTGTACGTGGGCCTTCCAAGCGGCGAGATCACGGGCGCCGCTGCACTGGTTGGCGGCGAGTTTACGACATTGTGCGCTGGCGGGGCTGTAGAAGCCACGGACGTAGTCCATCACCATGCGTTCTGAATTGAACTGCGTCAGGATGGACTTGATGGAGGCCTTGGACATCCGTACCCAGCCCTCGGGATAGCCTTGCGTATTGCGCTGGTAGTACAGCGGTATCACCTGGTGTTCGAGGATGTCGAGCAGTTCGTTGCCTTCTTCGTGATCGCGGTAGCCGGCATCGAACTGTGCGCCGTGCGGCGTGATCGCCCAGCCATTCTCGCCGTTGTAGCCTTCGCCCCACCAACCGTCCAGTACGCTGAGGTTGATGACGCCGTTGAGACCCGCCTTCTGCCCTGAGGTCCCGCTGGCCTCCATCGGGTATTCAGGGTTGTTGAGCCAGACGTCGACGCCGGTGACCAGTTTGCGGGCCAGCGCGATATCGTAGCCCTCGACCAGGATGATCCGGCCGATGAACTCGGGGCGGCGCGAGAATTCATGGATCACCTGTATCAGACGCTGCCCCGGCAGATCACTGGGATGCGCCTTGCCGGCGAAGATCAGCACGACCGGGCGGTCGGGGTTGTTCAGCAGACGCTCCAGCCGCTGGGGGTCGGCGAACAGCAGCGTCGCCCGCTTATAGCTGGCGAAGCGACGCGCAAAGCCGATGGTCAGGACGTCGCTTGCCTCCACGGAGAGATATTGCGTCATGCGCTCGATCAAGGTCTCAGAGCAGCCGTTGCGGCGGTGCTGCCAGGTGATACGACGCTGTACCTCCGCCAGCAGCTTGCCGTTCAGCCATTGGCGCAGGCTCCAGAAGCTGTGCTCCGGGATATCGTCGAGACGTTCCCAGTAATCCCGGTTCAACAGCTCGTTGTCCCACCCGCGACCGAAGCGCATGTCGAACAGATTCGTCCAGTCGCGCGCCAGAAAGGTCGGTACATGCACGCCGTTGGTGACGTACCGCATGGGGTTCTCACGGGCCGGGATCTGTGGCCAGATATAACTTTCCATCTGCGAGGCGACGCCGCCGTGGATACGGCTGACGCCGTTGTGGAAGCGCGAGCCGCGCAGTGCCAGGGCCGTCTGGTTGAAACCGTACGGGATATTCGGGCTCGCCCCCAGTTGCAGAAACTCGTCCATGTCGATGCCGAGCTCCTTGACGTACCCGTCGAAGTAGCTCGTGATCAAGGCATGGTCGAAGATGTCATGCCCCGCGGCCACCGGCGTATGGGTGGTGAACACCGTGCCCGCAGCGACCAGTTCCAGGGCACTGGCGAAATCCAGGGGGCCCTTGCGCACCCATTCGCGGCAGCGCTCCAGGATCTGGAAGGCCGCATGACCTTCATTGATATGCCATACGGTGGGTTTCAGGCCAAGCGCGCGGATCGTGCGCACCCCACCGATGCCGAGCACGATCTCCTGCTGGATGCGGGTGGTGATGTCGCCGCCGTAGAGCTGATAGGTAATGGCCCGGTCGGTATCCTGATTTTCCGGCAGGTCGCTGTCGAGCAGATACAGCTTGATGTGACCGGCCTTGGCCTCCCACACCTTGAGCATGACCCGGCGGCCGGGCAGATCGACGAAGACATGCAGATCCTGGCCGTTCTCAACCCGGGCCGGGCGGATGGCGAGATTGGCAAAATTGGTCGGGGCGTAATGTGCGATCTGGTTGCCATGGCCGTCGATGGTCTGGTTGAAGTAGCCCTGGCGGTACATGATGCCGACGGCGACAAAGGGGATGCGCAGATCACTGGCGGCCTTGCAGTGATCGCCGGCGAGGATGCCCAGGCCGCCGGAATAGATGGGAAGACTCTCATGCAGGCCGAACTCGGCACAGAAATAGGCGACCAGATCCGCTTCCGGATCGAGATACTCTTCCACCCCGGTGGGCAGTGCCTCCTCGTGGTAGGTGTCGTAGGCCGACAACGCGCGGTTGTAGTCCTCGATGAAGACGCGGTCCTCGGCCGCCTCGTCGAGGCGTTGTTGCGAGACCCGGCGCAGGAACAGCTTGGGATTGTGGCCGCAGTCGTCCCATAACTGGTTGTCCAGACGCCAGAACAGGGCGCGCACCTGACGGTCCCAGCTGTAGAGCAGGTCCTCGGCCAATTCCTGCAGACGGCCAAGGCGCGCGGGCAGCATGGGTTGGACTTCAACGGAAAAGTGGGTGCCTGCCATAGTGTCGGATATGCCCTTGAGTCGAGCGTGCGCCCCCAAGGCGCCCGCGTGGGTCGTATACCGGTATCAACCCCAGGAGCGTGGGTTCCATGCCGGTGATACGGGTTGTGCGGACGCGGTGGCCCGCATGGGGGGGAACATCTACGTACAGAATACGTTAACAAACATATTTAATGGTGCCGGGAGCGAGACTCGAACTCGCACGGTGTCGCCACCGGTGGATTTTGAGTCCACTGCGTCTACCGATTCCGCCATCCCGGCATGACAGCCGGCTGCAGCATACTCTGCCTGGGCGGCCGGACAAGGGGGTTAGTATAAGCCATCCCGACGGATGGGCAAGCGCGCCTGTGATACCATGCCGCGCCATGCAGCGGAGTGATTTTTTCTTCGAACTTCCACCTGAACTGATCGCCCAGATACCGCTTCCGGAGCGTGCGGCCAGCCGCCTGCTGCACCTGGATGGGGCCGGGGCGAGCACTGATCGACGGTTCCGCGACCTGGCGGACCTGCTGCGTCCGGGGGACCTGCTGGTACTGAACGACACGCGGGTGATCCCGGCCCGCCTGCGCGGGCACAAGGATAGCGGCGGGCGGGTCGAGGTGCTGGTGGAGCGCCTGCTCGGCCCCCACCGCGTGCTGGCGCAGGTGCGCGCCAGCAAGTCACCCCGGGAGGGTGCGCGGCTGCACCTCCAAGGGCCCATCGAGGCAGTCGTGCTCAGCCGGGATGAGGCATTCTTCGTCCTGGAGCTGCGGGGCGACGCGGATGATGCCCTGACGCTGCTGGAGCGTCACGGACACATGCCGCTGCCGCCGTATATCACCCGCCCGGACGGCGCCGCCGACCGTGAGCGCTACCAGACGGTGTTCGCGCGTGCCCCCGGTGCGGTGGCGGCGCCGACGGCGGGGCTGCACTTCGAGGCGGGTTTTCTGGACGATCTTGTGGCTGCCGGCATCGATATCGCCTATGTCACGCTGCACGTCGGCGCCGGGACGTTCCAGCCGCTGCGGGTCGAACGTCTGGAAGATCACCACATGCATGCCGAGCGGGTCGAGGTCGGCGCCGCGACGTGTGCGCAGGTCGCGGCGGCCAAGGCGCAGGGCGGGCGTATTGTCGCCGCAGGTACCACCGTGGTCCGCAGCCTGGAGGCCGCGGCCCAGTCCGGACGACTGCAGCCCTATGCCGGCGATACACGGCTGTTCATCACGCCCGGATTCGAGTTCCGTGTGGTGGATGCCCTGATCACCAATTTTCATCTGCCGGAATCGACCCTGCTGATGCTGGTCTGTGCCTTCGGCGGCTATGCCGCGGTGATGCGCGCCTACCGGCACGCCGTCGAACAGCGTTACCGGTTCTTCAGCTACGGCGATGCGATGTATGTTGAAGGGCAGGGCCTAGGACCTAGGACCTAGGACCTAGGCCCTAGAACCTGAATTTATGAACTTCGAGATCCAGCACACGGACGGTAACGCGCGCAGAGGCGTTCTGACCCTGCCGCGCGGCGCCATCGACACGCCCGCGTTCATGCCCGTCGGCACCTACGGCACGGTGAAGGCGATGACGCCGGAGGAGGTGATCGCCACCGGTGCGCAGATCGTGCTGGGTAACACCTTTCATCTGCTGCTGCGTCCGGGCGTGGAGGTGATGCAGGCACACGGCGATCTGCATGACTTCATGCAGTGGCACGGGCCGATCCTGACCGACTCCGGTGGTTTCCAGGTATTCAGCCTGGGGGCGCTGCGTAAGATCACCGAGGCGGGCGTCACCTTCCGCTCACCGATCAACGGATCCAAGGTGTTTCTCGGCCCGGAGGAGTCCATGGCGGTACAGCGTGCCCTGGGCTCGGACATCGTCATGATCTTCGATGAATGCACTCCCTATCCGGCGACCGAGGCGCAGGTGCGTACCTCCATGGAACTGTCGCTGCGCTGGGCACGTCGTTCGCGGCAGGCTCACGACGCGACCGACGCGGATGGCCGCGGCAACCCGTCGGCCCTGTTCGGTATCGTGCAGGGCGGCATGTATCCGGAGCTGCGGGACATCTCGCTGGCAGGCCTGACGGACATCGGCTTCGATGGCTATGCCATCGGTGGCCTGTCGGTCGGTGAGACCGAGGCCGAGCGGCTGCATATCCTCGATCATCTGCTGCCGCGCATGCCCGTGGACCGGCCCCGTTATCTGATGGGGGTGGGGCGGCCTGAGGACATCGTCGAGGCGGTGCGCCGCGGCGTCGACATGTTCGACTGCGTCATGCCCACCCGCAACGCCCGCAACGGCCATCTGTTCACCCATACCGGGGTGGTGAAGATCCGCAACAGTCCCCACCGCACCGACACCGGCCCGCTGGACCCGGACTGCGACTGTTACACCTGCCGCCATTACAGCCGGGCCTACCTCTACCACCTGGACAAATGCGGCGAGATCCTGGGCGCACGCCTCAACACTATCCATAACCTGCACTATTATCAGACCCTGATGCGCGGCCTGCGCGCCGCCATCACCGCCGGGTCCCTGGCAGGCTTCGTGGCGGATTTCTACCGCAGGCGCGACCGGCCGGAGCCGCCTGTGCCATAATACCGGCCGCTTTGCCGGTGGGCCGGGGTGCCCGGTGGTGATGTTCGACCCGATTTCGTAACTCATTCTTTCAAGGAACCGCTATGAGCTTCTTCATCTCCAACGCCTGGGCGGCTGACGCGCCGGCGGCCAATCCGATCATGGGATTCCTGCCTCTGGTCCTGATCTTCGTGGTCTTTTATTTCCTGCTCATCCGTCCGCAGCAGAAGCGCGCCAAGGAACACAAGGCCATGGTCGAGGCGCTGAAGAAGGGTGATTGGGTGGTTACGACCGGCGGAATGCTTGGCCGGGTCACCGACCTGGGCGAGAACTTCGTCAGGCTGGAGGTGGCGGACAAGGTCGAGGTGAAGGTGCAGCGGCCGGCGATCACCGCGCTGATGCCGAAGGACGCGGTCAAGGAACTCTAAGAATACCGCGGCGATTCAGCCACCATCGTCCCCGTGGATGTGAAAATCCACGAGGCCCGGGGTGCCGGGTTCCGCAGTGGAGTCCGGAGTGGGGCCTGGGGTGGATGCTGGAGTGGATCCCAGAGTGGATCCTGGATTGGATCCGGGCATCCGCCGGGGTGACGAAGGAAGCGGTGCGGCGCTAGACATGCAGGGGTGGGTCGGATGCATCCTTGTCGGGCATTGGGGGCGGGAGTCAGATGATCAATCAGTATCCGTTGTGGAAGTATATCTTGATCGCGGTCGTGTTGGTCGTGGGTGTGGTCTATGCGTTGCCCAACCTGTACGGCGAGGATCCTGCCATTCAGGTATCGGCAACACGCACCGAGCAGGTCGACGAGGCGATCCGTGACCAGGTGCTGGGCGTGCTGCGTGATGCCGGCATCACCCCTAAGGCAGACGAACTCGGTGACGGCCGGCTGCTGGTACGCTTCAACGATACCGAGACCCAGTTGCAGGCCGCCGACCGGGTCGAGAAGGCTCTGGGCAACAAGTTCGTCGTGGCGCTGAACCTCGCCAGCGCCGAGCCCCGCTGGCTGCAGGCCTTCAACGCCATGCCCATGTATCTCGGTCTCGATTTGCGCGGCGGCGTGCACTTCCTGATGGAGGTCGACATGGCCGCCGTGGTGAAGCAGGCCGAGGAGCGTTACGTAGGCGAGTTTCGCGATTTCCTGCGCAAGCGCGCTGAACCCATTCGCTACATCAGCGTCGCCCGCGGCAGCAACGGCGTCATCGCCCAGTTCCGCAGTGCCGCCGAACGTGATCAGGCCCTGGCCGCACTGAAGGCTGAGTATGGTGATCTGGAATTCAGCACCTCCGAGAGCGCCGATACGTGGACGCTGACGGCTACGATCGGCGAGCAGCAGCGGCGCGAGATCCGTAATTTCGCCCTGCAGCAGAACATCACGACGTTGCGCAACCGCGTCAACGAGCTGGGTGTGGCTGAGCCGGTCATCCAGCAACAGGGTGACAGCCGCGTGGTGGTGCAACTGCCCGGTGTCCAGGACACGGCCCGTGCCAAGGAGATTCTGGGTGCGACCGCAACCCTGGAATTCCGCATGGTGGATGAGGGGCACGACGCCGCTGCGGCGGCCGCCAGCGGCCGTATCCCGGCCGGCAGCGAGCTGTACCGGGAGCGCAACGGCAACCCTGTGCTGCTCGACCGGCGCGTCATCCTGACCGGCGACTACATCACCGACGCCGCCTCCGGCTTCGACCGTGACAGCGGTGGTGCGGCGGTGTTCATCACCCTCGATGGCAAGGGTGGCCGCCTGATGACCAATGCGACCAAAGACGCCATCGGCAAGTTGATGGCCGTGGTCTTCATCGAAAACAAGGTCGAGACGCACGAGGTCGACGGCCAATTGGTCAAGGACCGGCGCGTGGTGAAGGAGGTCATCAACATCGCCCGCATTCGCGATCAGCTCGGCAACCGTTTTCAGATCACCGGCCTGGACAACCCGCAGGAGGCGCGCAACCTGGCGCTGCTGCTGCGTGCCGGCGCACTGGCGGCGCCCATCGAGATCATCGAGGAGCGCACCGTCGGGCCGAGCCTCGGCCGCGACAACATCAACCAGGGCTTCATGTCGGTGGTCATCGGCATGGCGCTGGTACTGGTGTTCATGGCGGTCTACTACCGTGTATTCGGACTGTTCGCCAACGTCGCGCTGCTGGCGAACGTGGTATTGATCATCGCGCTGCTGTCGATGCTGCAGGCCACCCTGACCCTGCCGGGTATCGCCGGCATCGTGCTGACCATGGGCATGGCGGTGGACGCCAACGTGCTCATCAACGAACGTATCCGCGAGGAGCTGCGCAACGGTAACAGCCCGCAGGCGGCGATCCATGCCGGCTACGAAAAGGCCTTCGGGACCATCGCCGATGCGAACATCACCACACTGATCGCCGCACTGGTGCTGTTCAGCTTCGGTACGGGGCCGGTGAAAGGCTTTGCCGTGGTGTTGTCGCTGGGTATCGTGACCTCGATGTTCACGGCCATCATGGTCACCCGCTCCATCGTCAATCTCGTCTACGGCGGCCGCCGCGTCAGCCGCCTGTCGATCTAGCCCAGAGGGCCTGTCATGGAGATCTTCAAAGTCAACAGTACCTTCGATTTCATGGGCAAGCGCAAGCTGGCCATGGTGCTGTCGATCATCGTCACCCTCATCTGCCTGGGCTCGATCCTGTTCCGGGGTTTCAACTTAGGTATCGACTTCACCGGTGGCACGCTGCTCGAAGTGGCCTATCCGGATGGTGCCGACCTCAACGCCGTGCGCACGGCGCTGGCCGGGGATTTCACCGATGCCCAGGTGCAGCATTTCGGCAGTGCCAGCGATGTACTGATCCGGATGGCGCCACGCCCGGAGGAGAGCAGCGCAGCCCTGAGCGAACGCGTGCTCCAGGCACTGCGGCAGGATACGCCCGCTGTGGAGATGCGACGGGTGGAATTCGTCGGGCCGCAGGTGGGTCAGGAGCTGATCGAAAAGGGTGGGCTGGCGATCACCTTCGCCCTGATCGGTATCTTGATCTATGTCGCGCTGCGCTTCGAGTACCGATTCGCAGTAGGCGCCATCGTGGCCACGCTGCACGATGTCATTGTGACGGTGGGTATCTTCAGCCTGTTCCGCCTGGAGTTCGACCTGACGATACTGGCGGCGGTGCTGGCGGTGATCGGCTATTCACTGAACGATACCATCGTCGTCTTCGACCGTATCCGCGAGAATTTCCGACGCATACGCAAGGGCAGTCCGCTGGAGATCATGAATATCGCGATCAACGAGACCCTGTCACGCACCATCATGACCTCGGCCACGACGTTGCTGGTGGTGCTCGCCATGCTGTATTTCGGTGGCAAGGTGATCCACGGCTTCTCGCTGGCGCTGGTGATCGGCATCGTGGTCGGCACCTATTCATCGATCTTCATGGCCAGCGCCACCGTGCTCGGCCTGGGCCTGAGTAAGAGCGACCTCCTGCCGGTCGCCAAGGAAGGGGCCGAGCGGAACGAACGACCGTAGCACCAGCGGGCGTCCCCAGACATAAAACAGGCACCGCAGGCAGATGCGGCAGGACCTCATGAGGGGTTTCCCGCATCTGTCTGCGGTGCCTTCGTTTGCGGGGTCCGCCAGCGATCTCGCGGCGGACCCCGCATCCCGTACCGGCTCAACGCGCCTTGCGCACCTCGTCGAAGGGATCCGGTTCCTCCACACTGGGCAGGATCTTGCTGCACAGTCGCCCGGAGCGCTCGTCGCGGCCCTCCGAGTCGGTGTTGCGGAGCGACAGGTAGGCCCAGGTCGCCGCGATGCCCCAGAGTCCGAGTCCCAATACGATGGTCTGCCAGCCGGTGCCGTCGGCCGGTCCGCCCCAGAGGGCGCCGTAGAGGATGCTGACGATACCGGTGAGCCAGAACACGCCGATGGGCGCGGCACAGCAACTGGCACAGCCGTAGCGGCAGGCGGCAACGGGAGGGGTCAGGAGGGTGAGCAGAGTTTTCATGTTATACACCGGCCTCTCGTTGGGGATGGGCGGTCGCAGTCCATCTGATCGGACTTAGACTGTGTATAACACAATTGTCATGACAGGGAAATCGAACAGATCTGCAGAAAGCCGGCGCCGCTGCAGGGTAGGCATCATGCCCGACCGTTGCAGCTGGGAGGTCATTTCAGCCACGGGGGCAGATGGAAGGCCCTGAAGTACAGAATATTCTTGAAGTGGCCGCGCGCCGCCTTCCGGATGACCGTGGCGCCTGCGCGGAGGCGCTGGTCTCATCCTTTTTCCCCGTGTACTTTCGTGGCAAATTCAGTTTCTGAGTGCAACGCTCGGAGTGGGTGGCGCTCGCGACGGGATCAGCCGCCATGGGCGCGTCTGCGGGGTGTACGGACGGTGGGGAAACGCAGCAGCTGGGCCGGGGTCGTGAACGGCGGCTGCGCCGGGACGGCTGGGGTCTCGGGGAGCGGACGTTCGATGCCCAGTATCTCGAAGCAGCCCGATCCGAAGCGGTAGACATCCAGGCAGACCAGTTCCTCCAGGCCATCCAGGACGTCACGCATGGACAATTCCAGGCGGAGCTTGTGGCGGGCGGCGGGGCTGAGGCGCGTCAGGTCCATGCGGTGTTCCCAGGCTCTTCAAAGGCACCGCTGCAGCCGGCGCGGACCCGTTGGATGATGCGGGTGATGCCGAGTATGTCGGGTTTGGTCTGGAGAACTTGAGTGCTGGAACGGCGCGGTGGACGCCCGTATACAGATGACGCGCTGCTGCCTCAGCCCTGTAGATCGGGCGTCAGGTGCGGCCGTATCGCCTTGATCAGCGCCGCGAATATCTTGGCATTGCCGGCGACGATGTTGCCGTTCTTGATGAAGCTTGGGCCGCCGGTGAAATCACCGACGATGCCACCCGCCTCCTGGATCAGCAGCGCACCGGCGGCCAGGTCCCAGGGGCGTAGTCCGATCTCCCAGAAACCGTCGAGCCGGCCGGCGGCCACATAGGCCAGATCCAGCGCCGCCGAGCCGGGGCGACGCACCCCGGCGGTCTCCTGGATGAGGTCCTTGAACATCCCCAGATAGGCATCCAGATGCTGGTGGTCCTTGTAGGGGAAGCCGGTACCGAGCAGGGCCCCGGTCAGGGTGGTGCGCGGGCTCACGCGCAGCCGGCGGTTGTTGAGCATGGCACCCGCGCCGCGGGTGGCGGTAAACAGCTCCTGGCGCAGTGGATCGTAGACCACCCCCTGTTCCAGGCGGCCCTTGTGCAACAGGGCGATGGAGACGGCGAACTGCGGGAACCCGTGCAGAAAGTTGGTGGTCCCGTCGAGCGGATCGATGACCCACTGGAACTCATTACCGGCATGGCTGCCGCTTTCCTCGGCCAGAATGGAATGCTGCGGATAGGCCTTGCGCAGCACGCGGATAATCGTGTCCTCGGCCTGGCGGTCGACCTCGGACACGAAATCGTTGCGGTCCTTGCTGATTACCGCTACCTGATCGAGTCGATCCACGTAGCGCACAATGAGGTCGCCCGCGGCGCGCGCGGCGCGCGTGGCAATATTGAGCATCGGGTGCATGGCCGGAGTCCGGAGGGTGTCTCTACATCGGCGGGCAAGGATAGCAGAGTTCGCCGGGACGTGCCGGAAAATACCTGCCGCGGCGCAGCGGTTTCCGTGGCAACAACCGGTTAAAGTACGTGCCGTTCCCGTCCCACCCTTATCCTTCCTTATCTTTCCAGGCGGCCGATCGTCCGCCCCATACGCAGTGCCTGGCCGGCGCTGAGCCCGGCCTCCCAGCGGACGCGGTCCTCGCCGAACAGCAGGATCACCGTCGAGCCCATATTGAAGCGGCCCATTTCCGTGCCGCGCGCCAGCTGGACCGCCGGTGTGGCGGTGCTGAACGACTGCCGGCGGATACGGTGCCCGTGGGGCGGCGTGACGACGCCCGCCCAGACGGTCTCGATGCAGGCGACGAACAGCGCACCCACCAGCACCATCGCCATGGGACCGGCCTCGGTATCGAACCGGGCCACCAGGCGTTCGTTGCGGGCAAACACGCGTGGTACCCGGCGCACGGTGTGCGGCGCGACGCTGAACAGCCGGCCGGGGACGTACACCGTGTCCGTCAGCGTGCCGGCCAGCGGCATATGGATGCGGTGATAATCGCGCGGCGACAGATAGAGCGTGGCAAAGGAGCCGTTGCGAAAGGGTGCCGCCAGCTCGGCGTCACCGCCCAGCAGTTCCAACAGGTTGTAGTCGCGGCCCTTGGCCTGAAAGATCCGGTCGGCGTCGATGCGGCCGGCCTGACTGACGCGACCATCCACCGGCGAGACGATTGCCCCGGGGGTGGCATCAATGGGGCGTGCGTCGGGCTGCAGTGCGCGGGTGAAAAAGGCATTGAAGCTGCGGTAGTCGCGCGGGTCGGTGTGCACGGCATCGGCGAGGCTGATGCCGAAGCGACGGCGGAAGGCACCGATCAGCCGTTGCGTCCACCAGCGCTGTTCGACGCGGGTCGCGGCCAACACCAGCCGTGACAGGGCATGATGGGGTAGCAGGTATTGCGGCCAGACATACAGAAAGTCACTGACGGCAGCGCGGTCGTCGGGGGACATGGACAACGGCTGGCGTCAGTGATGCATATGATGGCTGTGGTCCGTGGCCGGCTCACCGTCACGGCGTACCTCGGCATGGACCTCCAGCGTCGCGCCGTCGTCCAGCCGCAGTTCAATCACGACATGGTCACCCTGCACCACGGGCGCCTGCGGTGCGATCAGCATGAGGTGCAGGCCACCGGGTTCCAGCGCAACGGTGGTGCCTGCTTCCACGGTCAGTTCCGGCTGCGGGATCATGCGCGCCATGCCAGCGACGATCTCGGTGCGGTGGATCTCGGCACGTTGGCAGCACGCGCTGGTGGCATCGGTAATGATGCGCGCCTGGTCGCCGGGGTTGGTGATCTGCATGTAAGCAGCCAGCACCTGCGCGGTCGGCGGGGCCTCGCGCACCCAGGCATCATTGACGACGAGCGGGGCGGCCTGTGCGGCGGTGTGGAACAGGGCGGCGAGGGCGATCGACGGCAGGGTGCGGAGTCTCATTGCTGGGCCTCGTAGTAGTGTGTCAGCTGCTGGTAGTCACGGGCGATGACGAGCGGATCCAGCGGGCCGGAAAACAGGGCGTGGAAACGTGCCTGGGGATCGATCAGCACCACCGAGGCGCTGTGGTCCACGAGATAGCCATCGGGGCTGTCGGTATCCACTTTCATATGCATGATGCCGAGCTGTCGGGTGAAGGCGTCGATGGCCGGCGGCGTCCCGGTCACGCCGAGAAATGTCTTGTTGAAGTACGGCACGAATTTGCTCAACTGTTCGGGCGTGTCGCGCTCAGGGTCGACGGAGACGAAGGCGAACTGCGCCAGTGGCGGCGGTTCTTCCAGTTCGGCCATGCGCCGGGCCGCGGCATTGAGCGTGGCCATGGTGGTCGGACACACGTCCGGGCAATGGGTGTAGCCGAAGAACAGGAAGGTCCAGTGCCCACGCAGTCGGTCCAGGTCGAAGGGCTGACCATGATGGTCGACGAGGTCGAAGGCCTGCAGGGGGCGCGGCTCATCCAGGCGGACCGTACCGGGGCTGAGCGTCGGCGGTGGCGGCGCCTGCCGCGACTGCAACGCGAGCCACAGGCCGGCAGCCAGGGCGGCGATACCCAGGAGCCAGACGGCCAGGCCTTTGCCCCCTTGTCGGTGTGCGGTGCTGTGCATGAGGCGGGATTATCCCACAGTCGGTCGGTCCGGCCTATCCCGTCGTTTCCGGCAGTGCCTGGCGACAGCGGGCGGTGATCCTTCACGGGGGCGGGGAATCCGTTATCATACAAGGCCCGATCAGGCCAGGCGCGGGCCAGGAAACAGTAACGATGGACAATCCGGATTCCGTAGTGCAGGTGCTGGGTACGGTGCGCGACTTCATCCGCTGGGGGGCGAGTCGCTTCAACGAGCATGAACTCGCCTTTGGCCATGGCACTGACAATGCCATCGATGAGGCGGGCATCCTGGTGATGCACGCCCTGCACCTGCCCATGGACATGCCCGGCGCCTACCTGGATGCAAGCCTGACCCTCGACGAACGGCACGCCGTGGTCGACCTGCTGCGCACTCGCTTCAAGGAACGGATCCCGGCCGCCTATCTCATGGGTGAGGCCTGGTTCGCCGGTTTGCCTTTCCACGTGGATGACCGCGTGCTGATCCCGCGCTCGCCGATCGCAGAACTGATCGAGACACAGTTTTCGCCCTGGATCGAGCCGCAGCGGGTGTCCGCAGTCCTCGATCTGTGCTCTGGCAGCGGTTGCATCGCCATCGCCTGTGCGCATTATTTCGAGCATGCCCGGGTCGATGGTACGGACCTGTCGGTGGACGCGCTGGCGGTGGCCTGGCGCAATGTCGAGCGCCACCAACTGGCCGACCGGGTCGAGCTGATCTCATCCGATCTGTTCGCCGCACTCGAGGGGCGCCGCTACGACATCATCGTCAGCAATCCACCCTATGTGGATGCGGCCGCCATGGCGGCGTTGCCGTTGGAGTATCGCCATGAGCCGGTCCTCGGGCTTGCGGGCGGGGAAGACGGCCTGCATTTCGTACTACGCATACTGCAGGCCGCCGGCGCTCATCTGAACCCTCGGGGCATTCTGGTGGTCGAAGTCGGCAACAGCGCGCCGGCACTGATCGAGCGCCTCCCGCAGGTTCCCTTCGTGTGGCTGGAATTCGCCCGCGGGGGCGACGGCGTGCTGTTGCTGACGACCGAGCAGCTGGCCGAGCACCAGGCCGATTTCGATGCCGCCTTGACGTAATCGCGCACCGGAGCAGGATATGGATCACCGTCCCAAGACCGCTGAACAGCATGTGGACCGGCTCGACCAGGCCCGGCTCGAGTTCGGCGATCTGCGCGTCGCCGACGAATACGACACGAACTCCATGGGTGACGTCCTGGATTTTCGCAGTTTGCTCGAGCGCGATGTGGTTGCGCTCAAGCAGGTGTTGATCGCAGGTCGCTACCCGTTCGGCAAGATCGACCTGCCGTTCATGCGCATTGTCGAGCAACAGAGTGGCCGGGTATTGTCTTCGAAGGACCTGTTGCGCATGGTCAATGCCACGCATCTACTGGGGTTGAACACCGGCCCGAGGTGAGCCGGTCGGCTTGATATAAGTCATCGCCTATGTCACCGACCATTCCCTATGATCCTGAAAACCGCATTTGCCACGGAAGCACACGGAAAAACACTGACAAGGTCATTACGCTTCACAGCTACAGCCCTTCTCATCCGCCAAGCGCTGAGCCGGGGCTTCACGACGTGGTTTCATTTCAGCGCCTGCCGTGTGCTTCGGTGACTGAAATGAGTTTTCAGGTTGATTGAGCGCAACCCGCGAGAGGCCCGCATGCACCAGACACTCGAATTCGATCCGGACCTGATCCGGCGTTATGACGCCAGCGGCCCGCGCTACACCTCCTATCCAACTGCGGTGCAGTTCACCGAAGAATTCGGTGAGTCGCGCTACCGCGAGCTGGCGCAGGCGAGCAATGCGGGTGGGGCACCGCTGTCGCTGTATTTCCACATCCCCTTCTGCGACACGGTGTGCTTCTACTGTGCCTGCAACAAGATCATCACCAAGAACCGCAAGCGTGCCGTTCCCTATCTGGACCAGCTGTTCCGCGAGATCGCGCTGCAGGGTGCGCTGTTCGACCGCAGCCGTCCGGTGGACCAGCTGCACTGGGGCGGCGGCACGCCCACCTTCATCAGCCATCAGCAGATGCGCGACCTGATGCGCGTGACCGGCGAGCACTTCCAGCTGCGCGACGACGACAGCGGCGAATATTCCATCGAGGTGGACCCGCGCGAGGCCGATGCCGAGACCATTGCGGTGTTGCGTGAGCTGGGCTTCAACCGTCTCAGCCTGGGGGTGCAGGATTTCGACGCGCGCGTGCAGCAGGCTGTCAACCGCATCCAGTCCGAGGAGGAGACCTGGGCGGTGATGAACGCGGCTCGCCGCGAGGGCTTCAAGTCGGCCAGCGTGGATCTGATCTACGGTCTGCCGCTGCAGACACTGGACAGCTTCGCCGTGACCCTCGACAAGGTCATCACAGCGGGACCGGACCGCTTGTCCGTGTTCAACTATGCGCACCTGCCACAGATGTTCAAGACACAGCGCCAGATCGACACGGCGCAGCTGCCGAGCGCCGAGGAGAAACTGGAGATCCTCGGCCTGACCATCGAGAAACTCACCGGGGCGGGATATCTGTACATCGGCATGGATCATTTCGCGCGCCCGGACGACGAGCTGGCAGTGGCGCAGCGCGAGGGTACGCTGTACCGCAACTTCCAGGGCTATTCGACCCACGCGAACTGTGATCTGGTGGCCATGGGTGCGACCGCGATCAGTATGGTCGGCAACAGTTACAGCCAGAATCTCAAGTCGCTGGAGGATTATGCGGTGCGCATCGACGCCGGTTCGCTGCCGGTGTTCCGCGGCGTGGAGCTACAGGCCGACGATCTGCTGCGACGCGAGGTCATCACCCGGCTGATCTGCAATTTCGAGCTGGACTACGCGGCCATCGGCCGTCGCTTCGGCATCAGCTTCGAGACTTACTTCCAGCCGGAACTGGCGGCCTTGCAGACCATGGAGGACGACGGTCTGCTGGAGCGTCGCAGCGACGGACTGCGGGTGCTGCCGCGCGGCCGCCTGCTGATCCGCAACATCTGCATGCAGTTCGATCGCTACCTCAAGACCGGCCGCGAGCAGCGCTTCTCTAAAGTCATCTGACCTGCTTCCTACAGTTTGAGGCTGGATCGGCTGTGAGCTTAACGGTGTAACTCATTTATTCCGCTGTAATTACTTATATCGCCCTCGTGTCGACTAGCCGGCGGCCGGGGCAGGCTGTGGTTTTCAGCATTGCCTGACAGCGATATAAGTAAAATTCCGTGATCGTACAAGCTCATTTACATAGACTTGATAGCAATGGACTAATACCCTTCCCCATACGCTACCCGCGGACGCTGATTGGGAGCCGCCCCTGTGGCGAGTCATGGACAGAGCCTGCGCAACCGTGTCAAGGGCCGGGTCAGCGTGGGACGGAGCGATCGGGTGCGCATCTTTGAATAAAGGCGCCGGATCGACTAGACAACAATAAAACGGGCGGTATCCGATGATTGGTATGACAAATCCCAAGCAAGCCGGCCGCATGCATGAGGAACTCGTGGACCGCACAGAGGTGCGGCGAGGCTCCGAGCGGTCGTTCGGTATCGTGTTTGCGGTGGTGTTCGCGATCATCGGTCTGTTACCGCTCCTACGCTCTCATTCACCGTTTTACTGGTCGTTTGGCGTTGCGGCTGCCTTCCTGATTGCAGCTTTCCTCACGCCTTGGGCATTGGCGTCGCTCAATCAGCTCTGGTTCCGGTTCGGGCTCCTGCTGCACGCCATCATCAGCCCGCTGATCATGGGATTGCTCTTCTACCTCGCTGTGACTCCGACTGGGCTGGTGATGCGGCTTCTGGGCAAAGACCTTCTACGTTTGAAATTTGACCCTGAGGCAGAGTCCTATTGGATCAAGCGTGATCCGCCAGGTCCTGCGCGCGACAGCTTTGACAACCAATTTTGAACAAAAACAGAATAAAAATTCAAACTATTAAGATAGCCGGGGAGATGCGATGAGTATGGTAAAAGAATTATGGATGTTCATGCGGGTTCGCAAGAAATTCTGGTTGCTGCCCATCATGTTCATGATGCTTGTGCTCGGCGGGTTGGTAGTGCTGACCAAGGGCTCAGCGGTCGCGCCATTCATCTACACTTTGTTCTAAAGGGCGCTAGAGTCATGCGAGTGCTGGGCATCTCGGCTTACTACCATGACAGTGCAGCGGCCTTGGTCGAGGACGGGCGAATACGCTTCGCAGCACAGGAGGAGCGGTTCACACGCAAGAAGCATGACTCATCCTTCCCACGCAATGCCGTGGCGTTCTGTCTCGACGAGGCCGGTATCGGCCCCGAAGACATCGATCATGTTGCGTTCTATGACAAGCCGTTTCTCAAATTCGAGCGGCTGCTGGAGACCTATGTCGCCTATGCGCCGCGGGGCTTCAAATCCTTCAAGATGGCGATTCCGCTCTGGTTGAGGGAGAAGCTTTTTCAGAAAGACTTGCTATCTAGTGAGCTCAAGAAGCGTTATCCCGGTGTGGACTGGTCCGGCCGGCTGCTGTTCTCGGAGCACCATCTCAGCCACGCTGCGAGCGCATATTTCCCTTCACCCTACGACAAGGCTGTGGTGCTGACCATGGACGGTGTCGGCGAGTGGGCCACGACCTCGGTTGCGCTCGGTATCGGCGACAGCCTGGAGATCCAGAAGGAGCTACATTTCCCGCATTCCCTGGGTCTGCTGTATTCGGCCTTCACGTATTATACCGGTTTCAAGGTGAATTCCGGTGAATACAAGGTTATGGGGCTTGCCCCGTACGGCGAGCCCAGGTTCAAGGACCTGATCCTGGACAAGCTCGTGGACCTCAAGCCGGATGGCACTTTTCGTCTGGATATGGACTACTTCAACTATTGCACCGGGCTGACGATGACCAACACGCGTTTCGACGCGTTATTCGGTGCACCACCCCGCATGTCCGAGGATCGGGTCGAACAACGGCAGATGGATCTCGCTGCTTCCGTGCAGGCCGTCACGGAAGAAATCGTGCTGCGTCTGACTCGCTCCCTCGCCAAGGAGTACGGTATCCCCAATCTCTGCCTGGCCGGCGGGGTAGCTTTGAATTGCGTAGCCAACGGCAAGATTCTGCGAGATGGTGCCTTCGAGTCGATCTGGGTTCAGCCTGCAGCTGGCGATGCCGGTGGTTCGTTGGGTGCTGCGATGGTGGCGGCGCACATGCAACTTGGCCTGCCCCGGGAGGCGCGCGGCAAGGGCGACCGGATGCAGGGCGCGTTCCTCGGCCCCCGCTTCAAACAGGCCGACGTTGAGCGGCGGCTCACGGCAGCGGGTGCCAGGTATCAAGTTCTGTCAGAGGATCAGACTGTACAGCGCACGGCCCAGGCACTCGCCGACGGCCTTGCGGTCGGCTGGTTCCAGGGTCGAATGGAGTTTGGTCCGCGCGCGCTCGGCGGAAGGTCAATTCTGGGCGATCCGCGTTCGCCGTCGATGCAGCGTGATCTGAACCTCAAGATCAAATTTCGGGAGAGTTTCCGCCCCTTCGCACCTTCTGTGCGGATTGAAGATGTCGCAGACTGGTTTGATCTGGATGGTGAATCGCCCTATATGCTCATCGTCGCCGATGTGAAACCATCGCGGCGGCGACAGATAACCGATGATGAGCAGCGCCTTTCTGGCATCGACAAACTGAACGTGCCTCGTTCAGAAATCCCCGCAGTGACCCACGTCGATTATTCGGCGCGTATCCAGACGGTCGAGCAGGACGTCAATCCGCGATATCATGCGCTGCTGACAAAGTTCAAGAGCCTCACAGGCTGTCCTATGCTGGTGAACACCAGCTTCAATGTGCGCGGCGAACCCATCGTCTGTACGCCGGAGGACGCGTTCCGGTGCTTCATGGGGACCAACCTCGACGTGCTCGTGGTCGAGAACTGCATCCTGGAGAAGTCGGAACAGGACCAGTCCCTGCTGCTTGATTATAAGAATGCATTCGAACTTGATTGATGGCCGGTTTTTCCGCTGACCATGGATTTTGGATTGTCTATAACCCATAGGTGATTCGAAGGTCATCGAAACAAGGGTGCCTGCCCATGACTTTGAAAAAGTTTGCACTTCGTATTCTGGTTGCATTCATCGCCTTTCATGTCGTTGCGATCTTCGCGCCGATTACGCCCTACGGGTTGCTATTCGTCATGCTGGTCGCAGCCGTGACCCTGCTGATCGATCATCGCAATGGTTTGCTGCTGGTCGTTTCCTCTTTCATGCTGGTGCTCACGCTGGAGGTCTTTGTACGCCTCAGTGGCGGGAGTGTCATAACTCCTTACTACCGGGCGCATGAAATGCTCGCCGAGGAAACCCGCTATCGTGCAAATCAGCATATCGAAATACTCGAACAACATGGTGATCTGCTGGCGATAGACCCGCGTCTTGATCGCGCGCTGTCGCAGCCGAGAGAGGTCGTCTTCAATACGGATTCCCGCGGATTCCGCAACGATGCCGATCTCGAATCCGAGCGATTGCTCATTGTCGGTGATTCCTTCGTCGTCGGAACGGGAAACACGCAGGCGGATATGCTCACGGCCCAACTGAGGCGGGAGTACGGTATTGCTGCCTACAGCATGAGTTTCCCGGCGGGCCCGTTTCAGTACGCTAATACCGTCGAGGCTGCCCGCACCGAACTGGATGGGGACGCATGCATCGTCGTGGTGATGTTCGAAGGCAATGATTTTCAGCTTATCGATCCCGCCGAATTGGCGGCGCGCAAGGCCGTGCCGAGAGGCGCCCAAGAGTTCGTGAAAGCCTATTTCGGTGCGATCAAGGCGCCGTTCGAGGTATCAAAAGTCTTCTATGGGTTGTATACCCAGGCAATCGAACGATTGCGTGTGCCGGAGGTCGATACTATGGCGAATGCGGGGTCAGGGGTGACATTCGTGAGTAACGTCGCAGGCGCGCCGATGATATTCCTGCGAGGTTACACCGAGGTCGTGCAGCGTGATAGCTATGACGATTTCAATTATATCCAGGATCAATTTGCTAGGGGAACGCCCGATCTGATCGTGTTTGTTCCAGAGAAGTATCGGGTGTACGGGCAATTGCTGGATGAGCACCCAGCCGTCGGGATGCCACAGGCGCAGTTCAACCACCTGGCCAAGGTTGCAGCTGTACTGGATGTGCCGCTCTTGGATTTAACCAATCCGATGCTCGAGCGTTCACGCGAACTGCTGCAGCAGGGCGAACTGACCTACTGGCGTGACGATACGCATTGGAACCGTGCAGGCATCGAGGTTGCTGCGCAAGAACTGGCACGTGCCCTGGCAGCACATAGAAAGGTCACATGCAGTGGCTCTTCTGAGTGATGTCTGTCTACGATACTGTATTGATTTTTTTCGATTGGTTCGTGCGTCGTCGGGTATGCCATGCTACCGAACAGGGGCCCAGGAGCGGTGCCGATACATCAAGCTCTCCGGAATCACTAGGTCATGCTTCCCCAGCTGATCGAGCAGCAGGTGGTCTTGAGGGTTCGCTTCCTCGCGTGATTGTCGATCTTGGAGTCGAGCTTACAGTTTCTGCGATTCACCGTGCTTTACCCCATCGAGGGAAATGCTCGATGGATGATCGCCGAGAGGTTTGATCGGAGCTTCTGTATGCACCCGTGTGGGAGCTGTCTGCGCGGAGCCAGGAATTTTTATCTGAGGTAGCGACGGCGCCGGGTGAAGCGGCTACAATAGCCGCCATGTCAGGAAACAGCTTCGGCAAACTCTTTATCGTCACGTCCTTCGGCGAGAGCCATGGCCCGGCCATCGGCTGCGTCGTTGACGGCTGTCCGCCCGGACTGGAGCTGAGCGAAGCGGATCTGCAGCATGACCTCGACCGGCGCAAGCCCGGCAAGAGCCGGCACACCACCCAGCGCCGCGAGGCCGATGCGGTGCAGATCCTCTCCGGCGTGTTCGAGGGCCGCACCACCGGCACCCCCATCGGTCTGGTCATCCACAACACCGATCAGCGTTCCAAGGACTATTCCAATATCCTCGACCGCTTTCGGCCGGGGCACGCGGACTACACCTACCAGCAGAAATACGGCTTCCGCGACTATCGCGGCGGTGGCCGCTCCTCGGCGCGTGAGACCGCCATGCGCGTGGCCGCCGGCGCCATCGCCAAGAAGTATCTGCGCACACACCACGGCCTGCGCATCCGTGGTTACCTGTCACAGCTCGGCCCCAACCGGCCGCGCGCCTTCGACTGGTCGGTGGTCGAGGATAACCCGTTCTTCTGGCCGGATGCGGCCGGGGTGCCCGAGCTGGAGGCCTATATGGATGCGCTGCGCAAGTCCGGTGATTCCATCGGTGCACGTGTCACGGTGGTGGCGGACGGCGTGCCTCCCGGCCTCGGTGAGCCGATCTTCGACCGCCTCGATGCCGAACTCGCCCACGCGCTCATGAGCATCAATGCCGTCAAGGGCGTAGAGATCGGTGCCGGCTTTGCCTGCGTGGAACAGAAGGGTACCGAGCACCGCGACGAGATCACCCCGCAGGGCTTCCTGAGCAATAATGCCGGCGGTATCCTCGGCGGCATTTCTTCCGGGCAGGACATCGTCGCCAGTATCGCGCTCAAGCCGACGTCCAGCATCCGTCTGCCGGGACGTTCCGTGAACCTCGACGGCGCGCCGGTGGAGGTCGTCACTCACGGCCGCCATGATCCCTGTGTCGGCATCCGTGCCACGCCGATCGCCGAGGCCATGGTTGCCCTGGTACTGATGGATCATCTGTTGCGCCAGCGCGCGCAGAATCCGGACGTGAAGTCCCGCACGCCGATCATTCCGGCTGCAGCGGAGTGACCTCGGCTGGCAACAGCCGCGGTCGCGGCCCATTCAAGTATTGATAGAATCCTCGCGGTGGCAGGCGGCCGCATCGGACCCATATCTTCGTCGTGACTCAACCGCGTTTCCTCTACTGGCGTCTGTCCGGCTTTTATCTGTTTTACTTCGCGACGCTGGGCGCGCTGCTGCCGTACTGGAGCCTGTATCTCCGCAGTGAGGGTTTCGGCGCAGCCGAGATCGGCGAGCTGGTCGCGATCCTCATGGCCACCCGCCTGATCGCACCCGCCCTCTGGGGCTGGCTTGCCGACCGCAGCGGGCGGCGGATACTGATCATCCAGATCGCCTCACTGCTGGCCGCGCTGATCTTCGCCGGTGTGCTGGTCGATAGCAGCTACCGATGGCTGGCGCTGGTCATGATCGGCTTCAGCTTCTTTTGGAATGCGGCCCTGCCACAGTTCGAGGCGATCACCCTCTCGCACCTCGGTGCGTCCAGTCACCGCTACAGCCATGTCCGCCTGTGGGGGTCCATCGGCTTCATTCTCGCAGTGGCGGGATTGGGACCGCTGCTGGACGCCTACGGCCCGGGTCTTCTGCCCTACATCCTGTTGCTGTTGTTGGGCGGGATCTGGGTGGCGAGCCTGCTGGTGCCGGATCACCCGGGACTGGCCTCGTCTCAGCCACACGCGCCGTTGCGGCAGGTGCTGCGCCGCCCCGAGGTCGTGGCGCTGCTGCTCGTGTGTTTTCTGATGCAGGCCAGCCATGGGCCCTACTACACCTTTTTTACACTCTATCTAGAAGATTACGGCTACAGCCGCTCCGCCATCGGCCAGCTCTGGGCGCTGGGGGTGATCGCCGAGATCGGTGTGTTCCTGATGATGCATCGCTGGCTGCCGCGCTTCGGTGCGTGCCGGCTGCTGATCGCCAGCCTGGCACTGACGACGCTGCGCTGGCTGCTCATCGCCGGCTGCGGTGATCACCTGTCGATCATCCTCGGCGCGCAGTTGCTGCATGCGGCAAGCTTCGGCGTTCACCACGCCGTCGCCATCCACCTCATTCATCAGTACTTCGTCGGTCGCAACCAGGGGCGCGGCCAGGCGCTCTACAGCAGCCTCAGTTTCGGTGCAGGCGGTGCGGTCGGGAGCCTGGCGGCGGGTTATCTCTGGACGGCCGTCGGTGCACAGTGGACCTATGTTGCCGCCGCCGCCATCAGTGGGCTCGCCTGGGCAGTCGCCTGGAGGAGATTGAAGCCCGTTCGGTTCGGTTGAGAGCGGACCTGCATCCGGGTACCCATGACGTGGATGAATCAGCAGGTCCGCTACAGGGTGCGTTGGTACAGCGACACCGTATCGGCACCCGAACCCGGTGCGTCAGGCGGTATCTCGATGCCGTCTACCGGCTGGCCGTGTGGGTGGGGACGGGCAGCAGTTCGATCATCGCCCGCGCCGCATTCGACAAGGTACGCTCGCGATGCCGGACGGTGCCGAGGGTGCGCCGCAGACGCAGATCACGCACCGGCAGCATGTGCAGTTGCCGGTCGACCATGGTCTGCGGCAGCAGACTCCAACCCAGCCCCACCGACACCAGCATCTTGATGATCTCCAGATAATTGGTGGACAGCGAACTGCGTAACCCGATGCCGAGGTCGTGGAAGGCGCGTTCGGCAATCTGTCGGGTATAGGTCGAACTGGCCGGCAGGATCGCCGGGTGGGCGGCGAGGTCGGCGATCTGCATCCGGCGGCGCTGCGCCAGGGGATGATCCGGGGCGCAGACCACCACCAGCGGATCGTCCCAGACCGGCCGCAGGTCCAGTGGGGCGTGCGCCTCCGGCGGCAGCGTGACAATGGCAAGTTCCAGGTCACCGGTCTCCACCGCGTGGCAGGCGGCCTCCGAATCCATGAAATGCAAATCCAGGGTGACTGCGGGGTAGCGGGCGGCGAAGGTGCGCAGCGTCGGCGGCAGGCGATGCAGCCCGATGTGGTGGCTGGTGCCCAGGCGCAGCGTGCCGCCGACCGTCCCGCTCAGATCGGCGAGGGCGCGCCGGCTGTCGTCCAGTTCGGCGAGGATGCGCCGCGCCCGCGGCAGCAGCGCCCGACCCGCCTCGGTGAGGTCCACCGCGCGGCCGATGCGGTCGAACAGCCGTGTCTGGAAGCCCGTCTCCAGGGTCGCGATGCGCTTGCTGATCGCCGGCTGGGTCAGGTGCAGCTGGGTCGCGGCGGCCGAGAACGACTGGGATTCAGCGACGGCGACGAAGGCGCGCAGGTTGGCGATGTCCATACTGAAAATCTCATACTGGAATTCTTAATGGTTATATATAACATGAAAAATATGAATTTGAGTTATCTTATTGCCGAGTCTACCATCGGTTGCCTGAGCGGGAGAGACAGACATGGCCGGTAAGACCCTCTACGACAAACTCTGGGATGCCCATGTGGTGCGCAGCGATGCCGACGGTACCACGTTGCTGTACATCGATCGCCATCTGGTGCACGAAGTCACCTCGCCGCAGGCCTTCGAGGGCCTGCGTCTGGCCGGTCGCAGGCCCTGGCGGACCAGTTCCGTGTTGGCGGTGCCCGACCACAATGTGCCCACCACCGCACGTGCCGCCGGCATCGCCGACCCGATATCGCGCCTGCAGGTCGAGACCCTGGACGCCAATTGCGCCGAGTTCGGCATCACCGAATTCAAGATGGACGATCGGCGCCAGGGCATCGTACATGTGATCGGACCGGAGCAGGGTGCGACCCTGCCGGGTATGACCGTGGTGTGTGGTGACTCACACACCGCCACGCACGGCGCGTTCGGTGCACTGGCCTTCGGCATCGGCACCTCCGAGGTGGAGCATGTGCTGGCCACGCAATGCCTGATCCAGAAGAAGGCGAAGAATTTCCTGGTGCGCGTGGCCGGTATGTTGCCGCCGGGCGTGACCGCCAAGGACATCGTACTCGCGATCATCGGTCGTATCGGTACCGCCGGCGGCACCGGCTATACACTGGAGTTCGCCGGCGAGGCGATCCGTGCGCTGTCGATGGAAGGGCGCATGACCGTATGCAACATGGCCATCGAGGCCGGTGCGCGCGCCGGCCTGATCGGCGTCGATGAGACCACGATCGAATACGTACAGGGCCGCCCCTATGCGCCGCAAGGCGATCTCTGGGAGCAGGCCGTGGCCGCGTGGTCCGACCTGCATTCCGACGCCGACGCCGTGTTCGACCAGACCGTCGTGCTGAACGCCGCCGCCATCGTGCCGCAGGTGACCTGGGGTACCTCGCCGGAGATGGTCGTGGGCGTCGATGCGAGCGTACCCGATCCCGCCGCTGAGACAGACCAGGTCAAGGCCAATGGCATGCGTCGCGCATTGGACTACATGGCTCTCGAGCCGGGCACCGCGATCCGCGACATCCGCCTCGACAAGGTGTTCATCGGATCCTGCACCAACTCGCGCATCGAAGACCTGCGCGCGGCGGCCGCGGTGATCCGGGGTGGCAGGGTCGCGGCCAACATCAAGCAGGCGCTGGTGGTGCCGGGCTCCGGTCTGGTGAAGCACCAGGCCGAGGCGGAAGGCCTGCACGAGATCTTCACGGCTGCCGGCTTCGAATGGCGTGAGCCGGGCTGCTCCATGTGCCTGGCGATGAATGCCGACCGCCTGGAACCGGGCGAGCGTTGCGCCTCGACCTCGAACCGCAATTTCGAGGGCCGGCAGGGCCAGGGCGGCCGCACTCACCTGGTCAGTCCCGCAATGGCCGCGGCGGCGGCGATCGCCGGTCACTTCGTCGATGTGCGGAATGTATGAATTGAACCGCCAGGGCACCGAAAATGTTATTGAACCGCCAAGACGCCAAGCACGCCAAGAAGCCTATGGGAACCGCCAAGGCGCCAAGACGCCAAGAATGCTATGGGAACCGCCAAGACGCCAAGACGCCAAGAATGCTTAATGAAAAAGCTGATCAACATTAGTAACGGTTTTCTTGGCGTCTTGGCGCCTTGGCGGTTCAACACTGTCTTTTCTTGGTGTCTTGGCGGTTCACAAACGAGGTGGTAATGGAAAAGTTCACGACATTGCAGGCATTGGTCGTACCGCTGGATCGGCCGAACGTCGATACCGATGCGATCATCCCCAAGCAATTCCTGAAGTCGATCCGCCGCAGTGGCTTCGGCCCGAACCTGTTCGATGGGTGGCGCTATCTGGATCATGGGGAGCCGGGTCAGGACAACAGTGGCCGGCCGCTGAACCCGGATTTCGTGCTGAATCAGCCGCGCTACCAAGGCGCGCGCATCCTGCTCGGGCGCGAGAATTTCGGCTGCGGTTCTTCGCGCGAGCATGCCGTGTGGGCGCTGGAGGATTATGGCTTCCGCGTCGTGATCGCACCGAGCTTCGCCGACATCTTCTTCAGCAACTGCTTCAAGAACGGCGTGCTGCCCATCGTGCTGGACCCGGCCAGAATCGATGCGTTGTTCGAGGCCGTGGCGGCGACGCCCGGTTACCGGTTGACGGTGGACCTGCAGGCCCAGACCGTGACCACACCGGACGGTGAGGTGTTGGGCTTCGAGGTCGATCCCTTCCGCAAACACTGTCTGCTGGAAGGGCTCGATGACATCGGCCTGACCCTGCAGCACGCCGACGCGATCCGTGCCTACGAGGAACGCCGCCGCACCGAGGCGCCGTGGTTATTTGGTAATTAGAACCACGAAGGACACCAAGGGCACAAAGGAAATCCCGAACAATGTAAAACCGTGAGTTCTCCCTCTCCCATCAACGGGGAGGGGGCTTGCCGTTCGACATTCATTGATGATTTTTCCTTGTGTCCTTCGTGTCCTTGGTGGTTAAAACAAAGCATTTCAGGAACCGCACATGACAAAAAAAATCCTGGTACTCCCCGGCGATGGCGTCGGTCCCGAGATCGTCGCCGAGGCGTTGAAGGTCCTCGACCATCTGCGCAAAGACGGCGGGCTCGACGTCGAGATCGAGCAGGGCCTGGTCGGCGGTGCCTCCTACGACGCCCACGGCGAGCCGCTGACGGCGGCGACGTTGGAACAGGCCAAGGCCGCGGACGCGGTGCTGCTCGGCGCGGTTGGCGGCCACCAGTGGGAATCGCTGCCGATCGCCGTGCGCCCGGAAAAGGGGCTGCTCGGCCTGCGCGCCGGCATGGGGCTGTTCGCCAACCTGCGCCCGGCGATCCTCTATCCGCAGCTCGCCGATGCCTCCTCGCTCAAGCCGGAGGTGGTTGCCGGCCTGGATATCATGATCGTGCGCGAGTTGACCGGGGGTATGTATTTTGGTCAGCCGCGCGGAGTGCGCCAGTTGGATGGCGGTGAACGCCAGGGATTCAACACCCTGACCTACACCGAGTCGGAGATCCGGCGCATCGGCCGGGTCGCCTTCGAGATTGCCGCCAGGCGTGACGGTCGGGTGTGCTCCATCGACAAGGCCAACGTGCTCGAATGCACCGAATTGTGGCGCGAGGTGATGACGGATCTGGCCAAGGAGTATCCGGCCATCCAACTTTCGCATATGTATGTCGATAACGCCGCCATGCAGCTGGTGCGCGCGCCCAAGCAGTTCGACGTGCTGGTGACGGAGAACATGTTCGGGGATATCCTCTCCGACGAAGCGGCCATGCTCACCGGCTCCATCGGCATGCTGCCCTCGGCCTCGCTCAACGAGCGGGGGCAGGGCATGTACGAACCCATCCACGGTTCGGCCCCCGATATCGCCGGCAAGGGTGTGGCCAATCCCCTGGCGACCATCCTGTCGGTGGCGATGCTGCTGCGCTACAGCCTGGAGCGCGCGGACCTGGCCGTGCGTATCGAGGCTGCGGTCGGCCGCGTGCTGGATCAGGGCCTGCGCACGGCGGATATCATGTCCCCCGGCATGCAGCAGGTGGGTACGGCAGAGATGGGCGACGCGGTGGTCGCGGCATTGCGCTGAACCCTGGCGCACTGACATGCAAAGAACTTTTACCGCAAAGGACGCGATGGGACGCAAAGAACTTCCACAAAGAAGCTTTTATTGAAAACACCTTTGCGCGCCTTTGTGTCCTTTGCGGTTAAATTTGGCATTCTTCAATTCGAGGTCTGAGCGGACATGAGCAAGAAGTTCGATGTGGCGGTGGTGGGTGCGACGGGTGCGGTCGGTGAGACCCTGCTGGAGATCCTGGCGGAGCGCAAATTTCCCGTCGGCGAGGTCTATGCCGTGGCCAGCAGCCGTTCGGCAGGCAGCCGGGTCAAGTTCGGCGATCGTTGGCTGGTGGTGCAGGACCTGGCGGAGTTTGACTTCTCCAAGGTCCAGATCGGTCTGTTCTCGCCGGGTGCATCGGTGTCGGCAGTGTATGCGCCCAAGGCGGCGGCGGCCGGCTGTGTGGTGATCGACAATACCTCGCAGTTCCGTTACGACGACGACATCCCGCTGGTCGTGCCGGAGGTCAATCCGCAGGCCATCGCGCAGTATAAGCGCCGCGGTATCATCGCCAACCCGAACTGCTCGACCATCCAGATGCTGGTGGCGCTCAAGCCGATCCATGACGCCGTGGGCATCACCCGCATCAACGTCTGTACCTATCAGGCCGTGTCCGGCACCGGCAAGGAGGCGATCGAGGAACTGGCAACCCAGACCGCCAACCTGCTCAACGCCAAGCCATGCGAGGCCAAGGTCTATCCGCGCCAGATTGCCTTCAACGTGCTGCCGCAGATCGACGTATTCATGGACAACGGCTACACCAAGGAAGAGATGAAGATGGTCTGGGAGACCCGCAAGATCATGGGCGACGACAGCATCCAGGTGAACCCGACGACGGTGCGGGTGCCGGTCTTCTATGGGCACTCCGAGGCGGTGCACATCGAGACCCGTACGAAGATCACAGCAGATCAGGCACGTGAATTGCTTGCCAAAGCCCCGGGCATCGTGGTCGTGGATGAGCGTAAGGATGGTGGCTATCCGACTGCAGTCACCGAGGGCGCCAACCATGACCCGGTCTATGTCGGTCGTATCCGGGAGGATATTTCCCACCCCACCGGTTTAGATTTGTGGGTGGTCGCCGATAACGTGCGGAAGGGGGCGGCCTTGAACAGCATCCAGATCGCGGAGCTGCTGGTAAGAGATCACTTATAGACTATAGTCGTCTCCGGGTTTGTTAACGAAAACTACCGACTAGAACGATTTGGTTGCACTACGAACCTCACTCACCTTCGGCAGATAGGATCGGCTTGTCGCCAAAGGCGAGCCGGTCGGCCACAAGAGGAAGCAACATGGTAAGGAAAACGGCCCTGGTGACGGCCATGCTGGCAGCGTTCGCGAACCAAGCCTATGCGATGGGACTCGGCGACATCCGCCTCAACTCCGTCCTCAATCAGCCCTTCAACGCAGAGATCGAATTACTCTCACCGACGGCCGGTGACCTCGCGCAGCTGCGGGTCGTACTGGCGTCACCGGAAGCGTATGGCCGGGCCGGTGTCGAACGGGCATTCTTCCACACCAAATTGCGCTTCGCGGTGGTACCCCGGCCCGATGGGTCGGCGGTGATCAAGGTCACCAGCCGTGATGCAGTACGCGAACCTTATCTGGACTTTCTGGTCGAGGCGACCTGGGGCTCCGGTCAGGTGCTGCGCGAGTACACCGTGCTGGTGGATCCGCCGGCCCTGATGCCGGGCCCGGTACCTGTGACCCGCGCCCCGGCCGTGGCGGCGCCCCCGCCGGTGTCGGCGGCTGCACCCGCCCCGCGCGGCGCCACCCCGGCAGCCGGCTACAGCGGTGGTGAATATCGCACCAGCCACCACGATACGTTGTGGCGCATTGCCGCTGAGGTACGGCCCAGCGATGCCGTCAGCATGGAACAGACCATGCTCGGCCTGCTCGCGGCCAATCCCGAGGCGTTCTACGATCAGAATATCAACAATCTGAAGGCCGGTTATGTCCTGCGCGTGCCGGGTGTAGACGAATTGGCCGCAATCGAACAGGCCGACGCGCTCGCCGATGTGCGTCGGCAGAATCGTCTCTGGCGTGACGGTCGCACAGCGGCCGTCGCGGCGCCAGACACCCCGGTCGCGGGGGACGATCCGGCTGTGACCGACGGCGTAGCCGCACCGACCATCGACGCAGCGGAGCCGCAGTTGAAGCTCGTTGCGCCGGAGGGCGTGCCCGGGAGCGGTGCTGAGGATGCCGCCGGCGTAGCGGGGCTGCGGGAAGAGCTGGCGTTGGCGAGCGAGGCCGTCGCGGCCGAGCGCCTGCAGAATCAGGAACTCAATGCGCGCGTGCAGCAGCTCGAAGAGCAGCTTGCCACCCTGAACCGCCTCGTCGAGCTGAAGAACAACGAACTCGCCCAGCTGGGCGGTACGGTAACGCCAATGCCGGAGGTACCCGGTACGTCGCCAGACATGCCTGCGGACACGGCCACGGATAGCATTCCGGCCGCAGACACAGGCGTGGAAATGGCGGTGGCCGGCATCGGGTCGGAGGCGCCGGCCGAAGGCGCGCCCGGCATGGATGACGCAGTTCCGGAGCAGGCCCCGGTCGAATCGGCCATGGAACTGGCGGACGATACTCTGGCAGAAGAGAGCACGACACCCGCGGTAACGCCCCTGCCGGCCATTGAGCCCGCTGCCACTGACGCGGAGCCCCCGGCACCCGCAGCGTCACAGGATGAAGGTCTGGTCGCCAGCCTGCTTGCCAACCCCATGGCGAAGTGGGGCGCGGCCGGTGGTGCGATCCTGGTGGCGCTGTTCGCCTGGTTGGCGAACCGTCGCCGGCGTATGCAGGACGGCCGCTTCCAGGAGAGCATCCTGGCGGAGAGACAGTCGGTGACTGCGACGCCCAGCGCGGCCCCTGCGGCGGTTGCGGCTGCGGCCGTTGCACCTGCCCCGGCCGAACCGGAGGCCGCGGAAGCGGCGACATCCAGCCATTCGGACTCGTCGCTGTTCACCGATTTCGCCGTCAGCGACATGGGCGCGATCCAGAACGACGATGAGGCCGACCCGATCGCCGAGGCGGATGTCTATCTCGCCTATGGACGTTACCAGCAGGCCGAGGAACTGGTGCGCAGTGCCATGGCGCGTGCACCCGAGCGGATCGATGTCAGGCTGAAGTTGTTCGAAATCCTGGCTGCCGCTCAGAACAGCGGTCCGTTCGATACCGAGGCGGAGGCCCTGCTGGCCGACCTGGGTGACCAGGATGACGAGACCTGGAAGCGCGTGGCTGAAATGGGGCGCGAACTGAGTCCGTCGAATCCCCTGTATCAATCCGGCAGCGTGAGTGCGGCCAGATCCCCCGTAGCGGCTGTGGCCGTTGCGGAGGCCGCCGAGCCCGAGCCTGTCGATGAGGAACTCGCTGCGGACAACGGCCTCGCCTTCGACATGGGCGACATGGGCGACATGGCTGGCATGGGCGAGCAAGTGGGAGATGCCGACCTGGAGTCGTCGGAGGCCTCGATGTCGGGCGACGACGACAACAGTCTGGACTTCGATCTGGGCGATTTCGAAGCCTTTGCCAGGCCCGCAGCAACCGCGGAGTCGGAAGCGGCGGTCGCGGATGACCTGGAGTTCGACCTGAGCACCGTGGCCGAGGACGACGAGGCCGCCAACGAGGGGACCCTCACCGCGTCCGACGAGGTGGCGACCAAGCTGGATCTGGCGCGTGCCTATATGGAAATGGGCGACCCCGACGGTGCCCGCGGCATCCTCCAGGAAGTCATGGAGGAAGGCAGCGACACCCAGCGGTCGGAGGCGGAATCGCTGTTGCAGAAGGTCTCCTGACGCCCCGGATGCCGGACACCCCGAGTCCCTGACCACCATCGAACCCCGCCTCGGCGGGGTTTCGTTTCATCCAGAAACCCCCTGTCAGCCACGGAAGGTTTATCCTTCCCCGGTCTTACATACTCTGCCCGGCGTCGTGACAGACGCCTGATTCGGAGGCCCGCCGATGGCACCACCGGTGCGTATCCTGACTCTGTTGGTGGTGGCCGCCGCCCTGGCGACGGGGCGGCCGCTGTTGCTGGCAGCCGGGACCCTGGTGGTATTCGCCGGCTGGGCCGTGGCGGCGATCAGGGTCCCCGGCTTCGATGCCCGCGGCGTCGGTCGCATGCTGCGACGGGTGCGCTGGCTGCTGTTGGCCATCCTGCTGGTATACGGCGGACTCACGCCAGGTGAACCATTGCTGCCGATCCTGAGTGCCTGGTCGCCGAGTGCCGAAGGGATGCGACTGGGCGCGATCCGGGTGGTGGCGTTGGTCGTGATCGTGGCCGCCGTCTATCTGTTGCTTGCGACCACGGCACGCGGCGCACTGGTCGGCGGTTTGCTCTGGTTCGGTGCGCCGGCGCGTCGTCTGGGGCTGGATGATCACCGTTTCGCCGTGCGCCTGATCCTGGCGCTGGAGGCCGTGCCGCAGGTGCAGGATCTGGCGCGCGATGCCCTGCGGCGGCAGACCGGACATTCGCGCCTCGAGCGTCTGGCGGGCGCCGCCGGCGAGACCCTGCGCGCGACCCTGCAGCAGGCCGATGCAGCGCACGGTCCGATCGAGGTGCCGGAGCGATCGCCGGTACCGGTTGGACAGTGGCTGGTGCCCCTGTCCCTGGTGGTACTGTTCGCGGGCCTGTTACTGGGCTGAGGGCGCACCCGTGGTTGGTCTGCTACCATGCGCGCCGGTCAGGTGTTTCCGGGTCAAGGGGCATGCGCATCGCGCTGGGGATCGAATACGACGGCAGCCGCTTCAGCGGTTGGCAGCGCCAGACGCACGCCGTCGGCGTACAGCAGGTGCTGGAAGAGGCCCTCTCGAGCGTGGCGGACCACCCGGTCAAGGTCGTGTGCGCCGGACGCACCGACGCCGGTGTGCATGCGACGGCGCAGGTGGTGCATTTCGACACCGAGGCCGAGCGCAGCCCGCGGGCCTGGGTTCTGGGCGCCACCTGCAAACTGCCCCCCGAGGTGTGCGTGACCTGGGCGCAGCCGGTCACTGAGGCCTTCCACGCGCGCTTTTCCGCGACCGGCCGCCGCTACCGCTACGTCATCCTCAACCGTCCGGTCCGTCCCGCCCTGTTGCACGGGCGCGTGTGCTGGGAGTACGGGCCACTGGATGACACACGCATGGCCGCGGCCGCGGTCTGCCTGCGCGGCGACCACGATTTCAGCTCCTTCCGTGCCCAGGGCTGCCAGGCCCGGCATCCCCGGCGCGAGATCTATTCCCTGGATATATGGCGGCAGGGTGAATTCATTTATCTCGACGTCGCGGCCAACGCGTTTCTGCACCACATGGTGCGCAATATCGCGGGCACATTGATGGCGGTCGGCCGGGGCGAGCGGCCGGCGGAGTGGGTCTCCGAGGTGCTGGCCGCCCGCGACCGCAGTGTCGCCGGGATAACCGCTTCGGCCACGGGTCTGTACCTGGTGCAGGTGCAGTATCCGGAACGGTTCGGCGTGCCGCAGGCGGCGCGGTTGCCGTGCGTGGGGTGAGTGGCAGTTGGTCGCCGGACGGTGGCACAATAGCCGTTTACCGGCCTGATCGCAGCAGATCAATGGAAAATCAGTTTAAAAGTGGGTGGCTCCAGCGTGCGGACGCGGGTTAAGATCTGCGGCATTACCCGTCCCGAGGACGGCGTGCGCGCGGCAGCGCTGGGTGCCGACGCAGTCGGTCTGGTGTTCTATCCGCAAAGCCCGCGGGCCGTGACGGTCGGACAGGCGCGGGCGATCGCCGCCATGCTGCCGCCATTCGTCACCCGGGTGGGGTTGTTCGTCGATGCCGCGGTCACGGAGGTCGAGGCGGTCCTGGTGCAGTTGCCCCTGGATCTGCTGCAGTTCCACGGTGACGAGGTCGAGCCGTACTGTGTGCAGTTCGGCCTCCCGTATCTGAAGGCCGTGCGGATGCACCCGCAGCGGGATGTCAGCACCTATATGAGCGCGTATCCCAGCGCCAGCGGCTTTCTGCTCGATGCCTATCACCCGGCGGTACCCGGCGGCAGCGGCGAGCACTTCGACTGGTCGCGGGTGCCGGCGCAGCGGCCGGCGCCCATCGTGCTGGCCGGCGGCCTGCATCCGGGCAACGTCATCGCTGCCGTGCGCCAGGTGCGGCCGTTCGCGGTGGATGTCAGCAGCGGTGTCGAGGCGAGTAAGGGCGTCAAGGATCCGGCCAAGATGATGGAATTCATTCGAGGAGTGCAACGTGCCGATCACGAACATGGCGCCTAGGCCTGCAAGCTGGCGCGACCTGCCGGATGCCGACGGGCATTTCGGGCCCTACGGCGGCCGTTTCGTCGCCGAGACCCTGATGGGGCCGATCGAGGAACTGCGCCTGGCCTACACGCGTCTGCGCGACGACCCGGAATTTCTGGCCGAACTCGACCGCGACCTCGCCCAGTACGTCGGCCGCCCGTCGCCGCTCTACCATGCCGAGCGCTGGAGTGCGAAACTCGGCGGTGCGCAGGTCTATCTCAAACGTGAAGACCTCAATCACACCGGCGCGCACAAGATCAACAACACCATGGGCCAGGGCCTGCTGGCGCGGCACATGGGCAAGACGCGCATCATCGGCGAGACCGGTGCGGGCCAGCACGGCGTCGCAACCGCGACGGTCGCCGCACGCCTGGGGCTGGAATGCGTGATCTACATGGGTGCGGAGGACATCAAGCGCCAGACGGTCAATGTGTTCCGCATGCGCCTCCTCGGCGCCCAGGTGGTGGCGGTCGAATCCGGCTCGAAGACACTCAAGGACGCGCTCAACGAGGCGATGCGCGACTGGGTGACCAACATCGACAACACCTTCTACATCATCGGCACGGTCGCGGGCCCGCATCCGTATCCGGCGATGGTACGTGATTTCCAGTCGGTGATCGGTCGCGAGGCACGCACCCAGATCCTCGATCAGACCGGGCGGCTGCCCGATGCCCTGATCGCCTGCGTCGGTGGGGGTTCCAATGCCATCGGGCTGTTCCATCCCTTCCTGGACGACGATCAGGTCGCGATGTACGGCGTCGAGGGCGGTGGTGACGGCATCGCCTCCGGGCATCACGCCGCACCGCTCTCTGCCGGCCGGCCGGGGGTGCTGCACGGCAACCGTACCTATCTGATGGAAGACAGCGACGGCCAGATCATCGAGACACATTCGATCTCCGCCGGCCTCGATTACCCAGGCGTCGGCCCGGAACACGCCTGGCTCAAGGACACCGGTCGCGCGCAGTATGTCCCCATCACCGATGACGAGGCGCTGGCGGCCTTCCACAGCCTGACGCGCATCGAGGGCATCATCCCGGCCCTGGAATCCAGCCATGCACTGGCCTATGCGATGCAGCTCGCACCGACCATGGACAAGGACCGAATCATCATCGTCAATCTGTCGGGGCGCGGTGACAAGGACATCCATACCGTGGCGACACGGGAGGGCATCACCGTATGAGCCGCATCGCCACACGTTTCGCCGCGCTGCGCCAATCCGGGCGCAAGGCACTCATCCCGTTCGTGACCGCCGGGGACCCCAACCCCGAGGTCACCGTGCCGCTGATGCATGCGATGGTCGCGGCGGGCGTAGATCTCATCGAGCTCGGCGTGCCGTTCTCCGATCCCATGGCCGACGGCCCGGTGGTGCAGGCCGCCTGTGAGCGCGCGCTCAGGCACCATGTGAGCCTGCGCGATGTCTTCGACATGGTGCGCCGCTTCCGTGAGCAGGATCAGGACACACCCGTCATTCTGATGGGCTACCTCAATCCCGTCGAGGTCATGGGGTATGCCGAATTCGCCCGTGCGGCACGCGCCGCCGGCGTCGACGGTGCCCTGACGGTGGATCTGCCGCCGGAAGAGGCCACCGACCTGCTGACGGAACTGCGCCACGCGGAAATCGACCCCATCTTCCTGTTGTCACCCAACACCAGTGACGAGCGCGCGCACCGGATCGCGGCCCAGGCCAGCGGTTTTCTCTATTACGTCTCGTTCAAGGGCGTCACCGGTGCGAACCGTCTGGACGTCGGTGCGGTCGCCAAGAAGCTGGATACCATCCGCACGCTGACGGACATCCCGCTGGGTGTAGGTTTCGGTATCAGTGATGCGCAGGCCGCCGCCGCGGTCGCGGCCGTCGCCGATGCCGTCGTCGTCGGCAGCGCGCTCATCAAGCACATCGCCGACCTGGCCGACCAACCGGACCGTATCGCTGCGCGTGTCAGTGGCGTTCTGCGGGACATGCGCCAGGCGATGGACGCGCAGCAGCATCAGGCCGCCATCCGTTGAAACTTTACTGATCGGAATTGACTATGAGCTGGTTCGAGAAATTGCTGCCGACGCGCATCCGCACCGAAGGCGGCACCAAGCGCACCGTACCGGAAGGGCTGTGGACCAAGTGCGATGCCTGCAGTGCCATGCTCTATCGGGCGGAACTCGAGCGCAACCTGGAGGTATGCCCGAAGTGTACGCATCACATGCGTATTGGCGCGCGCCGCCGGCTGGACGCCTTCCTGAACGAGGAGCCGCGCGAGGAGATCGCCGCCAACATCGAGCCGCTCGACATCCTGAAGTTCAAGGACAGCAAGCGGTACAAGGACCGCCTGGTGCAGGCGCAGAAAAAGACCAACGAGAAAGACGCGCTGATCGTGATGCGCGGCCAGGTCATGGACGTGCCGCTGGTGGCCTGCGCCTTCGAGTTCGGCTTCATGGGCGGCTCCATGGGTGCCGTGGTCGGCGAGCGTTTCGTGCGTGCGGTGAATCTGTGCCTGGAACAGAACCTGCCGCTGGTGTGCTTCTCAGCGAGCGGCGGGGCACGCATGCAGGAGGCGCTGTTCTCACTGATGCAGATGGCCAAGACCAGCGCGGCGTTGGCGAAACTCGCACAGGCGCGGTTGCCGTATATCTCGGTGCTGACCGACCCCACCATGGGTGGTGTATCGGCGAGCCTCGCCATGCTCGGTGACGTCCATATCGGCGAGCCCAATGCGCTCATCGGCTTCGCCGGACCGCGCGTGATTGAGCAGACCGTGCGCGAGACTCTGCCGGAAGGCTTCCAGCGCAGCGAATTCCTGCTCACCCATGGGGCCATCGACATGATCGTCGACCGCCGCGACCTGCGTGAACGCATCGCCAACCTGCTCGGTATCCTGCTGCACCGCAAGCCGGCCTGAGGGGCTCCTAGCGGAAGACAACGTTCACCGCAAACGACACGAAGACACGTAAAGTGAAGTCGCTGCTGTCGGCATGATGGTCCGGCAAGGCCGCTGCTGAGTCACTCATGGCATGTCTTGATCCTATTTCCTTCGCGTCCTTTGCGGTGAAGGTTCCCAGCGGCTCTACCGGTTGAATTCCGATGCGCTTTCAGACCCTCGCCGAATGGCTCGCCTGGCAGGAGACGCTGCATCCCAGGGCAATCGACCTGGGCCTGGAGCGGGTGCAGACAGTGGCGCAACGCATGGAGTTGCTTGCGCCGCAGCACGCTGTCATCAGCGTGGCAGGCACCAATGGCAAGGGCTCCAGTGTGGCCATGCTCGAGACCATCCTGGCCTGCGCCAGCCACCGTGTCGGCGCCTACACCTCCCCCCACCTGTGGCGCTATAACGAGCGTATCCGTATCGATCGGCAGCCCGTGGATGATGCCGCTATCGTTGCGGCCTTCGCGCGCATCGATGCGGCGCGTGACGGACTCTCGCTGTCCTATTTCGAATTCAGTACGCTGGCGGCGCTGGACCTCTTTCAACGGGCCGATCTGGACGTCGCGGTACTCGAGGTGGGGTTGGGGGGGCGGCTGGATGCGATCAATATACTGGATGCCGATTGCGCGCTGGTGACCGGCATCGGCATCGATCACGTCGAGTGGCTGGGTACGGACCGTGAGTCCATCGGCAGGGAGAAGGCGGGGATTTTCCGAGGCGGCCGTCCGGCGGTGTGCTCCGACCCGCGGCCGCCGGCCAGCATAGCGGCGGCCGCCCGTGAGATCGGTGCGCGCTGGTTCGCGCTGGGCCAGCAGTTCGGTTACCGTCCCGGCGCAGGATGCTGGGACTGGTGGGGGCCGGCGGTGGAACTCGTGGGCCTGCCGCCGCCAGCGCTGCCGGGCGACTTTCAGCTGTACAATGCCGCCGGCGCTCTCATGGTGCTGCACAGTCTGAGCGAGCGCCTGCCGCTCACGCTGCAGGCGATTCACGCTGGCCTGCGGCAGGCGCGCGCTGCCGGGCGCTTCACGGTGATCCCCGGCGCGGTCGAGATGATCTTCGATGTGGCCCACAATCCGCATGCCGCCGCGGCCCTGGCCATGACGCTTGATGGGCGCGCCTGCAGCGGGCGGACGCTAGCCGTCTGTGGCATGCTGGCGGACAAGGATGCCGGCGGCATCGTGGTCGCCCTGCAGTCAGTAGTGGACCGGTGGTTCCTCGGTGGTCTGGGCGGCAGCCGCGGTCAGAGCGCTGCGGCACTCGCGGCACGCATGCCCCTGTCCGAATCGCAGCGTACACTCTGCCCGGATATGGCCGCGGCGCTGGCGGCGGCACGCGCGGCGGCCGTCAGCGGAGATCGCATCGTCGTATTCGGCTCGTTCCACACCATAGCGGAGCTGCTGCCACCGGGCCTATAATGCGCGGACTCGCGGTGGCCACCCACGGTGGCCAGGTAAACCAGAGAGGTAACGACGTGGACAATCTGGTCAAGCAGCGCGTCATCGGCGCCATCGTCCTGGTGGCCCTGGCGGTGATCTTCGTGCCTATGCTGTTCGAAACCCCCGAGGACGAACTTGGGCCGGTGGGCAGCAATCTCCCCACGGAACCCGACAGTATCGTGCGCGAGCGCATCGAGCCACTGACGTTGCCGGAGCCGCCGCCCGAGCCCGAGCCGGCCCCGCAGGTGATCCTGGAGGAGCCGGCCGATCCCAGTGCCGCCAATGCCGATGCGGCCATCGACGCGGCGAACGACAGCGGTGCCGGGCCGGCCGCACCGTCGCAGGGCACTGCCGGCGCGCCCGTTGCGCCGCCGCCACCGGCTGCCAAACCCGCACCCGTGCCCCCAGCCCCGACGACGGCGCCCGCACCGGCTTCCGTGCCTCAATCCGGCTGGATCGTGCAGCTCGCCAGCCTGGCCAGCAAGGACAACGCCATGGCCCTGCGCGAGCGTCTGCGTGGCCTCGGCTACACGGCCTTCGTCGAGGAGACGAAGACGGCCAAGGGCGTCCTGTATCGTGTGCGCGTCGGACCCGAACTGGAACGTACCGCTGCCGAGGCGCTGCGCGACCGCCTGCGGCAGCAGGTCGATCTGGAAGGCATGGTCACCAGCTATCCCTGACATTTCTGCGGTTGGAACGCGGGTTTCGGCCCGTGCGGACACCCTGATACAATCGACGCAGACGGACGTGGCGCGCCCGCGACGGCCCGCTCCCGGGGTGATCGAACGGGCCACGAAGATGGCGGGCGGGACGTGAACTGGGCGGATTATTTCATTCTGGGCCTGATAGGCCTTTCGGCGCTGATCAGTATCTGGCGCGGCTTCATCAAAGAGGCGTTGTCCCTGGCCACCTGGGTGGTTGCCTTCCTGGTGGCCTTTGTATTTTCCAACGCGCTCGCCGAGCTGCTGACGCCCTGGATATCCCTACCATCGGTGCGCGCGGCAGTGGCCATCGCGTTGCTGTTCGTGGCGGTGCTGCTGCTTGGTGGCCTGGCCGGTCACCTGGCGGGCCAGCTGGTCAGGAAGACCGGCCTGTCGGGTACGGATCGCGTCCTGGGGACGGTGTTCGGGGTGGCCCGCGGGATCATGATCGTCGCCGTGATGGTGCTGCTGGCGGGCCTGACAGCGCTGCCGCAGGACCCCTGGTGGCGGGAATCGCAGCTGCTGCCACATTTCGAACGTGTGGCGTTGTGGCTCCTGGATTATCTGCCGGCCGACGTGGTGGATAATGTCCAATTTGACCATCCGGCCCTGCCGGACTCGGGTACCTCGAGGTAAACAGTTCAATGTGCGGAATCATCGGCATCGTCGCCCACGAACGGGCCAACCAGGCCCTGTACGAAGGGCTCACCGTCCTGCAGCACCGTGGCCAGGATGCCGCCGGGATCATAACCTGCGACGACAACCGCTTGTATCTGCGCAAGGATAACGGCCTGGTGCGCGACGTGTTCCACACCCGTCACATGCTGCGTCTGCTGGGGAATATGGGCATAGGCCATGTGCGCTACCCGACCGCAGGCTGCGAATCCAGCGCCGAGGCACAACCTTTTTACGTCAATTCGCCGTACGGCATCAGCCTGGCGCACAACGGCAATCTGACCAACGCCGGCGAGCTCAAGCGTGATGTATTCCGTGAGGACCTGCGCCACATCAATACCGACTCCGATTCCGAAGTGCTGCTCAACGTCTTCGCCCATGAGCTGCAGCGTCAGGGCAAGCTGCGCATCGACGAGAATGACGTCTTCGATGCCGTCGCCGGCGTGCACCGGCGCTGCCGTGGTGCCTATGCGGCAGTCGCCATGATCACGGGTTACGGCGTGCTCGCGTTCCGCGACCCCTACGGCATTCGGCCGGTCGTGTACGGCAAGCGCGAGACCGCGGCGGGCACGGACTACATGATCGCCTCGGAGAGCGTGGCCCTGGACGTGCTGGGTTTCGAGCTGGTACGGGATGTCGCGCCCGGCGAGGCGGTCTTCATCACCGTCGATGGCCAGATATACACGCGTCAGTGTGCCGAATCCCCGCAATACGCCAGCTGCATCTTCGAATACGTCTATCTCGCCCGGCCCGACTCCATCATCGACGATGTCTCGGTGCACAAGGCGCGGCTGCGCATGGGCGATAAGCTGGCCGCCAAGATCGAGCGCGACTGGCCGGACTACGATATCGATGTCGTCATTCCCATCCCCGATACCAGCCGTACCTCGGCGTTGCAACTGGCCAATACGCTGGGCGTCAAGTATCGCGAAGGCTTCATCAAGAACCGCTATATCGGCCGTACCTTCATCATGCCGGGGCAGCAACAGCGCAAGAAATCAGTACGCCAGAAACTCAATGCCATCGATCTGGAATTCCGCGGCAAGAACGTCCTGCTGGTGGACGACTCCATCGTGCGTGGCACGACCTCGCGCCAGATCATCCAGATGGCGCGCGAAGCCGGCGCCAACAAGGTGTATTTTGCCTCGGCGGCACCGCCGGTGCGCTTCCCGAATGTCTATGGCATCGACATGCCCAGCCGCGACGAACTGGTGGCCTACGGGCGCACGGTGGATGAAATCGCCGTCGAGATCGGCGCCGACCGACTGATTTTCCAGGAACTCCAGGATCTGATCGGTGCTGTGCGCAAGGGCAACAATAAGCTGACGGGGTTCGACTGTTCCGTGTTCGATGGCGAGTACGTCACCGGTGACGTCGATACCGCCTATCTCGATCAGCTGCAGAAACAGCGCAGCGATGGCGTCAAGCAGGAGCGCCGGGACACCGATGCAGAGGAAGTCATCGAGATGTACAACAGTGCCTGAGGAAGGGCAGGGACTGGGAGCCAGGTACTAGGAGCTAGAGACTGGCTGTGACCTGGGTGGGGAATGGGGAGGGGCGATGGACTTCGAGCTGGACGACTACGGCTTTGACACGCTGGCGATCCGCGCCGGACAGCGGCGCACGGGCGAGGGCGAGCATTCCGAAGCGATCTTCCCGACCTCCAGCTATGTGTTCAGTAGCGCCGCCGAGGCGGCGGCACGCTTCTCCGGCGCGCAGCCGGGGAACATCTATTCGCGCTTCACCAACCCGACGGTGCGCACCTTCGAGCAGCGCCTCGCGGCCCTGGAAGGCGGCGAATCCTGCGTGGCCACCGCCTCGGGTATGGCCGCGATCCTGGCGACCTGTCTCGCCCTGCTCAAGCAGGGCGATCATCTACTGTCATCGCGTGCCGTATTCGGTTCCACAACCGTGCTGTTCAGCACCTATCTGGCCCGCTGTGGCATCGAGACCGGCTACGTGCCACTCGCCGACCTGGATGCCTGGGCGGCGGCCATCCGACCGAATACGCGCATGCTGTTCCTGGAGACGCCGTCCAACCCGCTCACCGAACTCGGCGATATCCGTGCCCTGGCGGATCTGGCGCATGCCCGCGGCTGCCTGCTGGTGGTCGATAACTGCTTTTGTACGCCGGCGTTGCAGCGCCCGCTGGACCTGGGTGCCGACATCGTCATCCATTCGGCGACCAAATATATCGATGGTCAGGGGCGCTGCATCGGTGGTGCGGTGATCGGCGATGAGCAGCGGGTCGGCAAGGAGGTCTACGGCTTCCTGCGGACCTGTGGGCCGAGCATGAGTCCGTTCAATGCCTGGGTATTCCTCAAAGGGCTGGAGACGCTGTCGTTGCGGATGCGCGCGCACAGTGCGAACGCACTCGCGCTCGCCACTTGGCTGGAGTCACACCCGCAAGTGGCGCGGGTCTATTATCCGGGGCTGCCCTCGCACCCGCAGCATACGCTCGCCACGGCCCAGCAGCGCGATTTCGGCGGGATCGTCAGCTTCGACGTGCGCGGCGGTCAGCCGGCGGCCTGGCGGCTGATCGATACCACGCGTCTGTTGTCCATCACAGCCAATCTCGGCGACGTGAAGAGCACGGTCACGCACCCGGCTACCACCACCCACGGCCGTCTGGCACCGGAGCAACGGCAGGCAGCCGGGATTGGCGACGGTCTGATCCGGGTCGCTATCGGTCTCGAGGATGTCGCGGATATTCGCGCGGACCTGGCGCGCGGGTTGGATCAGGCGTAGGGTCGGGGCGGCACGGTCACCGCCTTCGGCCCGTTGCCTGTGATGGATTACCTACAGTCGATTACTAGCTGCTGTGCCATTCAGGGGCGTGATCTTGCCCACGCCCCAGTGGGTGATGTCGCTGTAGGCGAAGGGCGCTCCGGGACACAGCCGGACGCCGGCGTGCACCCGCACGATATTCACCGTACAGCAACTCTGTTCCGCGCGTTCGATCTTGTCACCGTTGTAGCGCGGCAGTACCAGCAGTTGTTCGACCAGGTCGTCGTTCAACTGCAGCCCGCCGTTGACGCCAAGCAGATAGTAGGATGCCCCATTCGGACCGCGCAGGACGCCGGTGCCGAGTACATGTATGGGATTGGGTCCCTCGTACTCATAGGGCTCATAGATTTCCAGGAGATGCTTGTGCTCGCCCATGACCTGTCCCCCTGAGCCGGTCCGCCTGCCTCGCAGGATGCACTAATAAAATCAAGGCTGTCAAAGAGCATGTTCAGCGGGCTTGACGGATGCCATGAAAGCTCCTGAGTCCATAATCATAAACATTCAATAACTTCATAAATAAATTGGTTATTCAGCCCGTCATGCCGACCTCACCACGAACCCTGTTGCTGCACGCCTATCAGGCGGCGCTGGCGGCCGTGGAGGGAGGGGCGCGGGTCCGGGCGGCGCTGGTGGGACACCGACTGCGGGGACCGGTGCGCGCGGTCGCGGTGGGTAAGGCGGCGAGCGCCATGCTGGGCGGCGCCTTCGACGTACTGGGGGCAGACATCGAAGCGGCGCTGTTGATCACCAAGCACGGCTACGGACCGCCGGACGGCACCCTGCCGCGGACCGAGTGTATCGAAGCCGGGCACCCGGTCCCCGATGACCGGAGCCTGCAGGCGGGCGACCGCCTATTCCGCTTCGTTGCCACCGCACCGCCCGGACGGTCGTGGCTGATCCTGCTCTCCGGCGGCGCCTCCAGTCTGGTGGAAGTCCTGCCCGACGGCATGCAGCTGAGCGATCTGCAACGCGCCAACGCCTGGTTGCTCGCCAGCGGGCTTGCCATCGAAGAGGTCAATGCGGTGCGCCGCCGCATCTCGCGCATCAAGGGCGGCGGGCTGGCCGCGCAGCTCGCCCGACAGGGTGCGGGGCGGGTGCTGGCGCTGCTGATCTCCGACGTCCCCGGCGACGACCCCGGCGTGATCGGCTCCGGCCCGCTGCATGCGACACCGGATCGGGACAGGGACATGCCAGCCGATCTCCCGGACTGGCTGCAGGCATGGGCAGGCGACACCGCCTCAGCGTCGGCAACCGCCGGCCTGCCGCTGCTGGAGACGGTGATCATCGCCAATCTCGATCTGGCGCTGGAGGCCGCTGCGCGGGCTGGCCGGGATCTGGGGCTGGAGGTGCAGCGCCACCCGGCAAGGCTCGCCGGCGCTGCGACTGCGACGGGCCGGCGCCTGGCCGAGACGCTGCTGGCGGCGCGGCCGGGCCTGCACGTCTGGGGCGGTGAGACGACCGTAGTACTGCCGACCGAGCCGGGTCGTGGGGGGCGCAGCCAGCAGCTGGCGCTGGCGGCTGCGGAGGTCCTTGATGGGTGCACCGATTGCGTGCTGCTGGCGGCGGCCACCGACGGCAGTGATGGACCCACCGACGCGGCCGGTGCGCTGGTCGACGGGACGACCCTCGCACGCGGCCGCGATCTGGGGCTGGATGCCGCACGGGCCCTGGCGGCGGCCGATGCCGGCCGTTACCTTGCGGCGACCGGTGATCTGATCGACACCGGACCGACCGGCAGCAACGTCAACGATGTGGTGCTCGCGCTCAAGTCAGGCACGGCCGTCTGATATGCTCCCCCCAGTGGAACCGGGTGGAACCGGGCGGAACCGGACAGCCGGAAGGCGTGAATAAGGCAGGTGAGTGATGCGACAGATTTTTCAGATCGGGCTGTGTTGGCTGGCACTGGTCAACGTGACGGCGGCTGCGCCCGCCGCGACCGTGACCGGCAGCGTGCTGCTCTGGCAGGAACAGGAGCCCGGCATCGAGCCCTATCCGAATCGCATGCTGATCACCACCGACCATCTGCGCAGCGACGATGGCGAGGATGATAGCGACTATCTGCTGTTCGAGCGCCGCACCGGCGTGCTGTACAGCGTCTCGCACGAGCGGCGCGCACTGCTGGTGGTGACTGCGGAGCCGCTCCCCGCTGCCGCGGGTCCGCGGCCGGAGGTGCAGGTGGATATCGCCACCGACCCGGACGCACCCTTGATCGGCGGACAGGCGGTGCAGGCGATCCGGCTGCACAGTGGTGACGCTCTGTGCATGCAGGCAATGGTCGTCCCAGGACTGCTGCCCGAGGCCGTCGCGGCTCTGCGCGAGATGCGTGCGCGGCTGGCGGGCCGCCAGTACCGTGATCTCTACAAGACCCCGGAGGAATTCCGCACCCCGTGCTTCCTCGCCAACTACGTGTACGAGATGGATCGGGCGCTGCAGACCGGGTTGCCGATCCGGGAGTCGGTGAGTGGCGGTGTGCGGCGCGCGCTACGGGATTACCGGACCGGTCAGACGCTGCCGGCGGCGCTGTTCGAACTGCCCGCTGACTACCGGCGCGAAGAGATTCCCTGAAGCTGCCGTCCGTCAGGGACTGAGTGGCAGCGCCTGCAGTTCGCAGGCATTCCCTTCACAGCGCAGCAGGCTGCCCTGTTCATACCAGTCGCCCAGCACGATGCGTCGTGCGGGCTGTCCGTCGAGGTTGAAGGTATGGATGGCGGGGCGGTGAGTGTGACCATGGATCAGCGTACGCACGCCCTGCGCGCGCAGGGTCGCGGCGACCGCCTGCGGATTCACGTCCATGATCTCGGCCTGCTTCTCGCCGGTGTGCTGGCGGCTGGTCGCGCGCATCTGCGCGGCCAGGGCGCGACGTTCGGCAAGTGATCGGGCGAGAAACTGTGTCTGCCACGCCGGGTCGCGCACCAGGGCGCGGAACTGCTGGTAGTCATGATCATCCGTGCACAGGGTGTCGCCGTGTAACAGCAGCACGCGCTCGTCGCCCAGGTCGATCAGCGCCGGCTCGGTGAGCAGGCGGCAGCCGGTCTTGCGGGCAAAGCCGTCGCCGAGCAGAAAATCGCGGTTACCGTGCATGACGAACACGGGCAGGCCACGGGCCGTGGCCGCCCGCAGCCCGGCCAGGACCTCGAGCACCTGGGGGTCGTCCTCGTCGTCGCCGATCCAGGCCTCGAACAGATCGCCGAGGATGTAGAGCGCGGCGCAGGCCGCGTCCAGCCCGGTGAGGAAGTCGAGGAACAACGCGGTCACGGCCGGCCGGCGCGGATCGAGGTGCAGGTCCGAGATGAACAGGGTGGTGCTCATGGGGACGGCGCCGGGGCGGTCGGGCCCCGGCACGCCAGAGGCCTATTCGACGACCGTGACCTTCTCGATGATGACGTCCTCGACCGGCACGTCGCCGTGGCCGCCACGGTTGCCGGTGGCGACCTTCTCGATGTCATGGACCACATCCATGCCCTCGACGACGCGACCGAAGACACAGTAGCCCCAGCCTTGCGCGGTCGGCGCCGAGTGGTTCAGGAAGGCGTTGTCCTTCACGTTGATGAAGAACTGCGCGCTGGCGGAATTCGGGTCCGGGGTACGCGCCATGGCGATGGTGCCGACGCTGTTCTTCAGGCCGTTGTCGGCCTCGTTCTTGATCGGTGCACGCGTGGCCTTCTCGTTCATGCCGGGTGCGAAGCCACCTCCCTGGATCATGAAGTTCGGAATCACGCGGTGGAAGATGGTGCCGTCGTAGAAGCCGGCGCGGGCATATTCCAGAAAGTTGGCCACGGTACCGGGGGCCTTCTCGGCATCCAGCTCGAGGACGATCAGGCCCTTGTTGGTTTGCATCTGTACGGTCACGGCGGTGGCTCCAGTATCAGTCAGGTTATCAGTCGGGTTGGCGGCGGCGGTGCCGGCAATGAAGCAGGCGACGGCCAGGCTAAGGATCAATCGATGCAGGCTGGACATGGGTTTCGGCTCTCGCTCGATCAACGCGGAGGCGCCATCATAAAGGGTTTGGCGCAGGGGAGAAAGGCGCCGGTTCGGCCCTGGCGTCAGGCGTTGGCCTTTTGTCGACATCGGGGCTTTCCGTTACCATGGCCGCGCCATGCAGCCGAGCCCCGCCCCGCCGCCGATGAAGACCCGTTTCGCCCCCAGCCCGACCGGTGAACTGCACCTGGGCAATGTGCGCACGGCGCTGTTCAATGCCCTGCTGGCGCGGCGCCACGGTGGTGTGTTCCTGCTGCGCATCGAGGACACCGATCGCGAGCGCAGCCGCGACGCGTTCGCCGCGGCGCTGGAGATGGACCTGCGTTGGCTGGGACTGGACTGGCAGGAAGGTCCGCAGGTCGGTGGGCCGGCCGGTCCCTATCGACAGTCGGAACGTGCACCGGTGTATGCGCGCCACTTCGAGGCGCTGGAGGCGGATGGGCAGGCCTATCCCTGCTTCTGCAGCACCGAGGAACTCAGCGTCGCGCGCAAGGTGCAGCTGGCAGCCGGCCGGCCGCCGCGCTATCCCGGCACCTGTGCCCGCTTGTCGCCTGCCGAGCGCACGGCACGGCGGGCACAGGGGCGGATGCCGACCCTGCGCTTCCGCGTTCCGGAGGCGCGATTGATCGAATTCGAGGACCAGGTACGCGGGCCGCAGCGTTTCGCCAGCGACGACATCGGCGATTTCGTCATCCGGCGCGCCGACGGCAGTGCCGCGTTCTTCTTCTGCAACGCTGTCGACGACGCGCTCATGGGCGTCACTGACGTCGTGCGCGGCGAGGATCATCTGGCGAACACGCCGCGCCAGTTGCTGATCCTGGAGGCGCTCGGTCTGCCGCTGCCGCGCTACGGGCATATTTCACTGATCGTAGGCGCGGACGGCAGCCCGCTGTCCAAGCGCACGGGCAGTACCAGCATCCGCGCCCTGCGTGAGGCCGGCTTTCTGCCGCTCGCGTTGGCGAACCACCTGGCGCGTATGGGGCATGCCTATGCGGCCGACGGTTTCATGGATATGGAAACGCTGGCCGCGCAGTTCGATCCCACGCGCCTGGGCCGGGCGCCGGCGCGGCATGATCCGCGCCAGCTGCTGCACTGGCAGAAGGAGGCGGTGCTGCGCAGCACGGACGAGGAACTCTGGGACTGGATGCGCGCGCAGACCTACCGGGGTGGTGCGCATATCCAGGCGCGGGTGCCCGCGGACGAGGCATTGGCCTTCGTGCGCACGGTCCGTGACAACATCGCGCTGCCGGCGGAGGCCTATGTCTGGGCCGGTTGTCTCTATGCGGCCGATGGAGCCTTCGATGCCGATGCCTTCGATCCGGACGCGCGCGCGGTGCTGCACGCCGCCGGTGCGGAATTCTTCCGCGCGGCCCAGGCGCAGGTGGACCAGCATGCGGAGTTCAAGGCCTTCAGCCAGGCACTGGCCGCCGCTACCGGGCGCAAGGCCAAGGCGCTGTTCATGCCGCTGCGCGCCGCGCTCAGCGGACAGCGGCAGGACCCCGGCTCTGGCGGTAGCTGGCGCAACGGCCCGGAGCTGGGCCAACTCTGGACACTGCTGGGTGCCGCGCGGGTCCGGGCGCGGCTGCGCGCGGCCGAACAAGTTTGTGAATCCTTCCGTTAGGACGTACCTCGTATGCTACACATCTACAACAGCCTGACCCGGCGCAAACAAGCCTTCCAGCCGATCGAACCCGGCAAGGTCCGCATGTATGTCTGCGGCATGACCGTGTACGACTACTGCCATCTGGGCCATGCCCGGGTGCTGGTGGTGTTCGACGTGATCGCGCGCCACCTGCGGCAGTCCGGTTACCAGCTGACCTATGTGCGCAATATCACCGACATCGACGACAAGATCATCCAGCGCGCCCAGGAGAATGGTGAGGACTACACGGCGCTGACGGAGCGTTTCATCCGCGCCATGCACGAGGACAGCGAAGCCCTGGGCGTGCTGCCCCCGGATCACGAGCCGCGCGCGACCGCCTCGATGGACGCCATCATCCGCATGATCGGCACGCTGATCGAACGCGGGCATGCCTATGCGGCCAGCAATGGCGACGTCTATTACGACGTGAGCAGCTTCCCGGACTACGGGCAGCTGTCGGGTGAGCAGCCCGATGCCCTGCGTGCCGGTGCGCGTGTCGATGTCGATGAGGCCAAGGACGATCCGCTGGATTTCGTGTTATGGAAGGCCGCCAAGCCCGGCGAGCCCGCGTGGGATTCGCCTTGGGGATCCGGTCGACCCGGGTGGCACATCGAGTGCTCGGCCATGTCGACCTGTTGCCTGGGTGAGCATTTCGACATCCATGGCGGTGGTATGGATCTCAAGTTCCCGCATCACGAGAACGAGATCGCCCAGAGCGAGGGCGCGACCGGCCACAAGTTCGTCAACTACTGGATCCATAACGGTTTCGTCCAGGTCGACGAGGAGAAGATGTCGAAGTCGCTGGGCAATTTCTTCACCGTGCGCGATGTGCTGACCCGCTACCGGCCGGAGGAGGTGCGCTTCTTCATCCTCGGCAGCCATTACCGCAGCCCGCTCAATTACGCCGAGGACAATCTGAACAAGGCACGCAGTGCCCTGGCCCGCCTCTACACCGCGTTGCGCGGGGTCGACCGCAGCGGCGGGACGCTGCTCACCGAACACGCCGAGCGCTTTCGCGTCGCCATGGACGACGACTTCAACACGCCGGAGGCGGTGGCCGTGCTGTTCGAGCTTGCCAACCGGCTGAACCGGGCCCGGGAGCAATCGGCGCCGGCCGCCGACCTGGCGACGACGCTGGCGGCGCTGGGCGGTACCCTGGGATTGCTGCAGGAGGATCCCGATGCCTATTTCCAGGGCGGCCATGCCCACCGTGACGGCAGCGGCGGTCTCGACGATGCGGCCGTTCAGGCGCTGATCGAACGCCGCAACGCGGCGCGGCATGCCAAGGACTGGGGCGAATCCGACCGCATTCGCGATCTGCTCAAGGGGCAGGGCGTGCTGCTGGATGACGGGCCGCAGGGGACCGTCTGGCGGCGTGCCTGAGCGGCGATTTCACGTTCGAAGCGGCGCGGGGAACCGCTGTGCCTCAGTCGTGGAACTGTTCCGTGGCAGTGAGGGTGTTCTGCAGCAGGGTCGCCACCGTCATCGGGCCCACACCGCCGGGCACCGGCGTGATCCAGGCCGCCCGTGCGCGCGCCGGCTCGAACTCGATGTCGCCGATCAGGCGGCCGTCCGCGGTGCGGTTGATGCCGATATCGATCACCGTGGCCCCCGGCTTGATCCATTCACCCTTCACCAGCCCCGGTTTGCCGACGGCGACCACCACGATGTCGGCGCGACCGACATGCGCGGCAAGGTCGCGGGTGAAGCGATGACAGGTCGTGACCGTGCAGCCGGCGAGCAGCAGTTCCAGACCCATCGGTCGCCCCACGTGGTTGGAGGCACCCACCACCACGGCCTCGCGCCCGTAAAAGGGCTCCCCCGTGTGTTCGAGCAGGGTGATGACGCCGCGGGGGGTGCAGGAGCGCAGCAGCGGCATGCGGATCGCGAGCCGGCCGATATTGTAGGGGTGGAAGCCGTCGACGTCCTTGTCGGGCCGGATACGTTCCACCACCGTCACGGCGTCGATGTGCCCCGGCAAGGGCAGCTGTACCAGGATGCCGTCGATGACAGGGTCCGCGTTCAGGGCGTCGATGAGGGCGAGCAGCTGCTCCTGGCTGGTGTGCGTCGGCAGGTCATGGGCGAAGGACAGGATACCGGCCTCCTCGCAACCCTTGCGCTTGTTGCGCACATAGACCTCGGAGGCCGGATCGGCCCCGACCAGGATCACGGCCAGAGCGGGGGGGCGCTGGCCGCGCACCTTGCGGGCCTCGACCCGGGCGCGGACCTCGCGGCGGATGTCGGCCGCGATGGCCTTGCCGTCGATCAACTGGGCTGTCATCGGTGGTGGTTCCGGGTGCTGTCGCGTGGATTCACAGAGCCGGCGATTCTCGCACGCGGCTTGTAGCGATCACAAGCGTGCGTCGTGCCCGCAACCAGCTGTCCGCGGCGTTGACGGCCGTAGCTGGCAACGCGTATCATCGGCGCCCTTGTCCCGCCCGGCCTTAATCGAGAGTTCTAGGTGAGGGCGCAGGCGAACGAGCGCGGGGTATAGCGCAGTCTGGTAGCGCGCCTGCTTTGGGAGCAGGATGTCGGGGGTTCAAATCCCTCTACCCCGACCATAGTGTCATCCCCCGGCTCGCGGCATCGCCGCGCGATATCGACAGGTTTCGCGCCCGTAGCTCAGCTGGATAGAGCATCGGCCTTCTAAGCCGAGGGTCGCAGGTTCGAGCCCTGCCGGGCGCGCCAATACGCCGGCGGGCGGCCACCACCGGTCAAGGTAGTACCGGGGTGGCAATCCGCGGGGAACAGGCGGCAGTTTCGATGGTGGACGTAGCTCAGTTGGTAGAGCCCTGGATTGTGATTCCAGTCGTCGTGGGTTCGAGTCCCATCGTCCACCCCATTTTCGACCGGCCACGGCTGGTCAAGGCAGTTGAATCAGGAGTCAGATTCTGGTCCAATGCCACCCCTTTCCGGGCCGTTAGCTCAATTTGGTAGAGCAGTTGACTCTTAATCAATTGGTTGTAGGTTCGAGTCCTACACGGCCCACCACTCTCCCTCTCGATCTCCTGTGGTTCCTGACCGTTTTTCAGAGAGTTGCGTCTTCAAAGGGCTACGCGCCGCCCGGGCATGGCGGTATACTGCGGACGTTTCGCCGCTCATGGTCGAATCGGGTCACGTCTGCTTACGTCTGACTTATATTTGGGGGCGCATTCGCGAAAGTGGCGGAATTGGTAGACGCGCTGGATTTAGGTTCCAGTGGGGCAACCCGTGAGAGTTCGAGTCTCTCCTTTCGCACCAGTTACGATTCGGCGCGCAGTCCCGGGCGGGCGGCCGAGTCACATGAAACATAATGAAGTTCGTCAGGGTTGAACGGCGGCCGCGACCGGCTTGAGAATCGGTACCAGGCCGTCTCCTAACAGAGGTGAACGTATGCAAGTTTCCGTAGAAACCACCGGTACCCTGGGGCGCCGCATGACCGTGCAGGTCCCTGCCGAGCGCATCGACCAGGAGGTCGACAACCGACTCAAGTCACTGGCCCGCACGGCGCGCATAGCGGGCTTCCGCCCCGGCAAGGTGCCCTTCAAGATCGTTCAGCAGCGCTACGGCCAGCAGGTACACCTCGAGGTCGCCGGGGACCTCATGAGCTCCAGCCTGCACGCGGCGCTGTCTGAGCAGAACCTCCGGCCCGCGGGCCAGCCGAAGCTGGAGCCGCGCACAATCGAGAAGGGCAAGGCCCTGGAATTCACCGCCGAGTTCGAGGTCTACCCCGAATTCGAACCTGCCCCGGTGGCCGATGTGCAGATCGAGAGGCCGGTCGCCACCATTGGCGAGCAGGACATCGATGCCATGCTGGAGAAACTTCGCCAGCAGCGCGCGAACTGGAGCACGGTCGACCGTGCCGCCGCCAAGGGCGATCAGGTCAACGTGGATTTTGTGGGCACCATCGACGGTGCCGAGTTCGCCGGTGGCAGCGGCCAGGGTATGCGACTCGAGATCGGCGCCGGGCGCCTGATCGAGGGTTTCGAGGAGCGTCTGATCGGCTCCCGGGCGGGCGACGAGGTGACCCTGGATCTGCGCTTTCCCGACGACTATCACAGCGCCGAGGTGGCGGGCAAGCCGGTACAGTTCAAGGTAAAGGTCAACGAAGTCGCGGCGCTCGAGCTGCCCGAGGTGGATGATGCATTCGCCAAGCTACTGGGTGTGGAGGGTGGTATCGGCGCGTTACGCGAAGAGGTCGCCAGGAATATGCGGCGCGAACTCGACCAGATGGTCACCGCCGTGGTCAAGGAGCGCGCGTTCAGTCAGCTGCTCGAGCGCAATGCCATCGACGTGCCGGCGGCGCTCCTGGACGAGGAGATCGAGCGGCTGATGCGTGAATCCCACCAGCAGATGGGTGCTGCGCAGGGCATGAATCTGCCGCGCAACCTGTTCGAAAAGCAGGCCCACCGACGTGTTGCCCTGGGGCTGATCATCGGTGAGATCATCAAACGTAACGGTATCCAGGCCGATCCTGAACGTGTCCGCCGCCTGGTCGAAGGTATCGCCGCCAGCTACGAGAATCCCGACGAGGTGGTCAAGTGGTACTATGAGAACCAGGAGGCCATGGGCAGTGCCCAGTCGTTGGCGCTCGAGGAGCAGGTCGTGGACTGGCTGCTCGGCCAGGTGCAGGTGGTGGAAAAGAGCTGCACCTTCGACGAGTTGGCGGAAATCCGCAAGACCATGAGCGCTTGATCGCCAATCCGAACTCATTCGCAAGGATCTACACATGACCGATTACGGCAAAGATGGGGCGCAGTACACGAGGGCACTGAATCTGGTGCCGATGGTGATCGAACAGACGGCGCGCGGCGAGCGTGCCTATGACATCTATTCGCGCCTGCTCAAGGAGCGGGTGGTGTTCGTCGTCGGCCCGGTCGAGGACTACATGGCAAATGTCATCGTCGCCCAGCTGCTGTTCCTCGAGTCGGAAAACCCCGACAAGGATATTCACCTGTACATCAATTCGCCGGGTGGTTCGGTGAGTGCCGGCCTGGCGATCTACGATACCATGCAGTTCGTCAAGCCGGATGTCAGCACCATGTGCATCGGCCAGGCGGCCAGCATGGGCGCGCTGTTGCTGACGGGCGGGGCGAACGGCAAACGCTACTGCCTGCCGCACTCGCGCATGATGATCCACCAGCCGCTGGGGGGCTTTCAGGGTCAGGCCACCGATATCGATATCCACGCCCGGGAGATCCTGCTGGTCCGCGATCGCTTGAACGCCATCCTCGCCAAGCATACCGGCCAGCCGCTGGAGCAGATCCAGAAGCATACCGAGCGTGACAATTTCATGGGCGCGGAGCAGGCGCGGGAGTACGGTCTGATCGACAAGGTCCTGTCGCAGCGCGCCGGCGAGGTGGCTAAATCTTGATCGATCAGCAGGAATGCCCCCAGGCGGGCACGGGGATTGCTTGTAAGCTCGACAGAACCGTAGTTGAATGGGGCCTGCGGGCGGGTTGAATGCGGACGGTGACGCGGCGGTTCCGGCAGTTGATCGCGGCTGTACCTCAAGCATCGCAACCGCAAGGCCGATCTGCGTCTGAGCTGAAAGAGGGTAGGTTATGAGTAACGATCGAAACAGCAAGGGAGACGACGGTAAGCTCCTTTACTGCTCTTTCTGCGGTAAGAGCCAACATGAGGTGCGTAAGCTGATCGCCGGGCCCTCCGTCTTCGTCTGCGACGAGTGTGTCGAGCTGTGCAACGACATCATTCGTGAGGAGATGCAGGAGAAGGCCGCCGCCAGCGGCAGCAAGCTGCCCAAGCCGAAAGAGATCAAGCAGGTCCTTGACGAATATGTCATCGGCCAGGAACGCGCCAAAAAGGTGTTATCGGTCGCGGTGTACAACCACTACAAGCGACTCGATGCGCGCAGCCGTAAGGAAGACGTCGAGCTGTCCAAGAGCAATATCCTGCTCATCGGTCCGACAGGTTCCGGCAAGACGCTGCTTGCCGAGACGCTGGCGCGCCTGCTCAACGTCCCCTTCACCATCGCCGACGCCACGACTTTGACAGAGGCAGGCTATGTCGGTGAAGACGTCGAGAATATCATCCAGAAACTGCTGCAGAAGTGTGACTACGACGTCGAGAAGGCGCAGACCGGCATCGTCTACATCGATGAGATCGACAAGATCTCGCGCAAATCGGACAACCCGTCCATTACCCGCGACGTGTCAGGTGAGGGCGTGCAGCAGGCGCTGCTCAAGCTCATCGAAGGCACCATGGCGTCGGTCCCGCCGCAGGGTGGTCGCAAACACCCACAGCAGGAATTTCTGCAGGTCGATACCGGCAACATTCTGTTCATCTGCGGTGGTGCCTTCGCCGGTCTGGACAAGGTTATCCGCAGCCGGTCCGAGAAGGGCGGTATCGGCTTTTCGGCCGAGGTCAAGAGTAAGGAGGACAGCCGCAATATCGGTGAGGTCCTCCACGACGTCGAGCCCGAGGACCTGATCCGCTATGGCCTGATTCCGGAGTTCGTCGGTCGCCTGCCGGTCGTCGCGACACTGGAGGAACTGGACGAGGATGCCTTGGTCCAAATCCTGGTCGAGCCACGCAACGCGATCACCAAACAGTATGCGAAGCTGTTCGAGATGGAAGGCTGCGAGATCGAGTTCCGCGAAGACGCCCTGCGGGCCGTTGCACGCAAGGCCATGGCACGGAAAACCGGCGCCCGGGGTCTGCGGACGATCCTGGAAAATATCCTGCTCGACACCATGTATGATCTGCCGACCCTCGAGGATGTCCGCAAGGTGGTGGTGGATGAGTCAGCGATTCTCGGTGATTCAAAGCCTTACATGTTGTTCGATGCCACAGAGCAGCGCGTGGCGTCAGACTGACTTACGGGCCCGGCCAGTTGGCCGGGCACGCTCTCTTCTCCCCGTTGCTACAGCCGGTATTGGCGCAAATCGTGCTTGCATTTGAATACGCAGGCCGCTCGCCTGCATTGAAAGCGGCTGTCGCTGCCCGCATATAAACCGGGTACGCGATCCCGGGCCTGGAGCGGGTCTTCACCCCGGACATCGCGCAACCTTCACCCGCGAGAGGGACTCCTGATGGAGCATGACGACGACAAGACCATGATCGCCGAGACGCATAACCTGATCCCCGTTCTGCCGCTTCGCGACGTGGTGGTGTATCCACACATGGTCATACCCCTGTTTGTGGGGCGTGAAAAATCCATACGTGCACTCGATACCGCGATGGCACAGGACAAACGCATTCTCCTGGTTGCCCAGAAGAGTGCGGACGTCGACGACCCCCAGGTCGATGACATTCACCGCATCGGCACTCTGTCGAGCATCCTGCAGTTACTGAAACTGCCCGACGGCACGGTCAAGGTGTTGGTCGAAGGTGCCGAGCGTGCCAGCATCAAGAGCTTCCACGAGACCGACGAATTCTTTTCGGCGGAGATCGAGACGCTGGAGGGTGGCAGCGGTGCGGAAGACCGTGAGGTCGAGGTGCTGATGCGTTCCCTGCTGGCGCTGTTCGACCAGTACGTGAAGCTGAACAAGAAGATTCCGCCCGAGATCCTCACCTCGCTGTCCGGTATCGATGACGCCGGTCGCCTGGCGGATACCATTGCCGCACACATGGCACTGAAGATCGACGAGAAGCAGCATGTCCTCGAAATCGACTCCGTGCGTGGTCGTCTGGAACACCTGATGGGGCTGATCGAAGGCGAGATCGACATCCTGCAGATCGAGAAGCGCATCCGTGGTCGCGTCAAGCAGCAGATGGAGAAGAGCCAGCGCGAGTACTATCTGAATGAGCAGATGAAGGCCATTCAGAAGGAACTTGGCGAGATGGAGGACGCGCCCAACGAAGTCGAGGAACTGCAGCGCAAGATCGACAAGGCCGGTATGACCAAGGAGGCGCGCGACAAGGCACAGACCGAGCTGAACAAGCTCAAGATGATGTCGCCGATGTCCGCGGAGGCGACGGTGGTGCGCAATTACATCGACTGGCTGGTGAGCGTGCCATGGAAAAAGCGCACCAAGATCCGCCACGATCTGGCGCTGGCCGAGCAGGTACTGGAAGAGGATCACTACGGCCTGGACAAGGTCAAGGAACGCATCCTCGAGTATCTCGCCGTGCAGCAGCGTGTGCGTAAGCTCAAGGGCCCGATCCTGTGTCTGGTCGGGCCACCCGGGGTGGGCAAGACCTCGCTGGGCCGCTCGATCGCGCGTGCCACCAACCGCAAGTTCGTGCGTATGTCGCTGGGCGGCGTACGCGACGAGGCCGAGGTCCGTGGCCACCGCCGTACCTACATCGGCTCCCTGCCGGGCAAGCTGGTGCAGAACATGGCCAAGGTCGGCGTACGCAATCCGCTGTTCCTGCTCGACGAGATCGACAAGATGTCGATGGATTTCCGCGGCGACCCGTCCTCGGCGCTGCTGGAGGTGCTGGATCCGGAGCAGAACCATACGTTCAGTGACCACTACCTGGAGGTCGATTTCGACCTGTCCGATGTGATGTTCGTGGCAACCGCCAACACACTGAACATCCCCGGACCGCTGCTCGACCGCATGGAGGTGATTCGCATCCCCGGTTACACGGAGGATGAGAAGATCAACATCGCCAAGCGCTATCTGTTACCCAAGCAGGTCAAGAGCAACGGCCTGCGCAAGGACGAGCTGACTGTCGGCGATGCCACGCTGCGCGATATCGTGCGCTACTACACCCGTGAGGCCGGCGTGCGCAATCTGGAGCGCGAGATCGCCAAGATCTGTCGCAAGGTGGTCAAGGAGTTGTTGCTGAAAAAGGACGAGCACAAGATCGCCGTTACGCCCAGGAACCTGGACAAATATCTCGGTGTGCGCCGTTTCCGCTATGGCCGCGCCGAAGAGCGCGACCAGGTCGGCCAGGTGACTGGTCTGGCCTGGACCGAGGTCGGCGGCGAACTGCTGACCATCGAATCGGCAATCGTGGCGGGCAAGGGTCGCCTGATCCACACCGGCCAGCTGGGCGAGGTGATGCAGGAGTCCATTCAGGCGGCGACCACGGTAGTGCGCAGTCGCGCGGCGATGCTTGGCATCGATTCGGATTTCTATCAGAAATTCGACATCCATGTGCATGTGCCGGAGGGTGCCACACCCAAGGATGGTCCGAGCGCCGGCGTCGGCATGTGTACCGCGCTGGTATCGGCGCTGACCAAGATCCCGGTGCGGGCGGATGTCGCCATGACCGGTGAGATCACCTTGCGTGGCGAGGTACTGCCGATCGGCGGCCTGAAGGAGAAGCTGCTGGCGGCCCACCGCGGCGGCATCACCACCGTCATCATCCCGGAGGAAAACAAGAAGGACCTGGTGGAGATTCCGAAGAACGTCAAGGATCGTCTGGAGGTACGGCCGGTGAAATGGATCGATGAGGTGCTGCAGATCGCATTGCAGCACATGCCAGTGCCGGTGGCGACAGACGCGGGCGAAGGTGAGGAACCCGCAGAGTCCGATGAAAAGACCAGCGAGTCCAAAGGCAAACGCAAGCGCTCTCCGGCGCGTGCGCACTGAGGTTTGTCAGCTTTTGTGATATAGGCGGCAGCATGCCCATGTTGCCGCCTTTTCCATCCAGGGTCTTGGTTGACAGTCGTTTGTGCGGCTTGGTATAACGTGCGGCGTGCCTGACGGGCGCATACTTTCAATTTCCAGGTTCCCGTGAGCCAGCACGATATTATGCGGCGTCCCGCTTCACGGGGATGCAGGTCTCCACATCCATTCAATATGCACCGTTACAGTGCAACTCATCCCGTGGTACCCAGGGGGAAGGAGTAATTATTAATGAATAAATCAGAATTGATCGACGTAGTTGCCGAAGCGGCCGACCTGAACAAGACGGTAGCGGCGCGGGCCGTGGACGCCATGCTGAACGGCATCACCGACGCGCTCAGAAAGGGTGACCCGGTGACGCTGATCGGCTTCGGGACCTTCGAGGTGCGCGAGCGCGCGGCCCGCACCGGTCGCAACCCCCAGACTGGCGAGACCATCAACATCAAGGCCGCCAAGGCGCCTGCATTCAAGGCTGGCAAAGCCCTCAAGGATGCCGTAAACTAACGCGCTTGTTCCGGGGTGCTTAGCTCAGCTGGTAGAGCGTCGCCCTTACAAGGCGAATGTCGGGGGTTCGATCCCCTCAGCACCCACCAGGGTCAAATGTGGAGTGGTAGTTCAGTTGGTTAGAATACCGGCCTGTCACGCCGGGGGTCGCGGGTTCGAGTCCCGTCCACTCCGCCACTAACAACCGAAGGGCGCCCTTGATGGGCGCCCTTTTAATTTGTACAGTCCCCGGACCACGGCCGGCGCGCACCGGCGCCCGGGAAAAGAATAAACCCGAAAACCGAATCTGCCACGGAAGCACACGAAAAAGCACTGACAAGACCAACTGCTTCACACACCCGCGCCGCTTACCCGCCAGATGCTGAGTCGGGAGCTTCGCGACACGGTTTTATTTCAGAATCTTCAGTGTGCGGCCGTGGCTGAAATGAGTTTTTTGGATAAACCTTCAGGACCATCATTATGCTGCAGGCCATTCGTGATCGCGCCACCGGTTGGATTGCCTGGCTTATCGTCGGGCTGATCGCAGTCACGTTCGCGCTCTGGGGTATCGATTGGTATCTGAAGCCCGATGCGCGTGTCTTCGCCGCCTCCATCAATGACGTCGAGATCCCGGTGCAGGAGTACCGCTTCGCCAAGCAGCAGCAGGTTCAGCGCATGCGTGCCATGCTCGGCGAACGTTTCGACAGTGGCATTACCGGCACGCCGGAGTTCAAGCAGGCGGTACTCAACCGGCTGATCGAGGAGGAACTGCTGGTGCAGGCCGCGACCGCAGCGAAGCTCACTGTCAGCGACGCGCTGCTGGCTGCGCGTATTCATGCCATCCCTGATTTCCAGGAGGATGGCACGTTTTCCCAGGAACGCTATCAACGCCTGCTCAGCCAGCAGGGGCTGACGCCGCAGCGTTTCGAACAGCAGTTCCGCCGTGCCCTGCTGATCAACCAACTGGCCGGTAGCATCTCCACGACGTCGGCGGTGGTGTCTCAGGATGTGGACCAGGCCATGCGCCTGCAGGGCCAGGAGCGCAAGCTCCAGTACCTGCGGATCCCCGCAACGACCTTCGCTGACGAGGTGGAGGTCAAGCCCGAGGACGTGGAGGCATTCTATACGGCCAACAAGGCGCGCTTCGTGGAACCGGAACGTGTGCGGGTGCAGTATCTGGAGCTGTCGGCCGACACCATCGCCGCCGGGATGACGGCGACCGAGGAGGAGATCGAGGCCCGTTATGAGGCGGACAAATCCCGCCTGACGCGCGACGAGCAGCGCCGCGCCCGCCATATCCTCATTCAGGTCGCCGAGGATGCCAGTGAGGAAGAGGTCGCCGCGGCACGCAAGAAGGCCGAGGGGCTCGTCACCCGCCTGCGTGCAGGAGAGGACTTCGCGACGCTGGCCAAGGAGTTTTCCGACGACCCCGGTTCGGCGGTGGAGGGCGGTGATCTGGGTCTGTTCGGCAAGGGCATGATGGTACCGGAGTTCGAGGCCGCCGCCTTCACACTCGCACAGGATCAGATCAGCGATCCGGTGCGTTCGCCCTTCGGTTTCCACATCATCCAGGTCACTGAGATCCAACCCGCCCAGGTACCGGCCCTCGCGGAGGTCCGCGAGCAGCTGCGGCAGGAGGCCGTGCGCCACCAGGCCGAGCAGCTGTTTTTCGAGCGCGCCGAGACGCTGGCGGCGCTCAGCTTCGAGCAGCCCGACACCCTGGCCCCGGCCGCCGCGCAACTCGACCTGAAGATTCAGGAGAGCGGCTGGCTGACCGCTTCGGGTGGAGAGGGCATCGGCACCCACCCCAAGGTCGTCGAGGCCGCCTTCGCCGATGATGTGCTCCGTGGTGGCAACAACAGTCCGGTGGTGGAGATCGCACCTGACCATGTCCTGGTGCTGCGCGTGCTCGAGCACCAGGAATCGACCCAGCGCCCGCTCGAGGCCGTGCGTGACACGATCCAGGCGACCCTGCGCAATCAGGCCGAGCGCGAGGCCACGCGGGTCCGCGGGCAGGCCCTGGTCGAACGGCTGCAGGCGGGTGCGCCGCTCGACACACTGGCCAGGGAACTGCAGCTGGAGGTGACGGATGCGGGCTTCGTCCAGCGCAGCGCCGCGGACCATGATCGCCAGATCGTCGCCGAGGCCTTCCGTATCCCGCGGGCGGCCGACGGCCGGATCGTCAGTGGCGGCACGATGCTGGCCAATGGCGACTTCGTACTCGTGCAGGTCGACGAGGTGCGCGACGGCGACCTGGCCACGGTCGACGCGGCGGCCCGTGCGGCCTTCCGGCGCAACCTCGAGCAGCTGTACGGGACGCTGGAGACAACAGCCCTGCTGGACCGGCTCAAGGCGCGTGCCGAGATCGTGCAGTATCCGGATCGACTGGACTGACACGGTGCCGTGGACGGTGCCGGCCCGGTGATGATCAGCGACGGGTCGATCCGGCGAGAGCTGCCCTGATATGGCGATGCTCCACATCAAACTGCACTGGCAGATCCTGATCGCACTGCTGCTGGCCGTCCTTGTCGGCAGCGCGGTGGGCGAGACGGCGACCCTCTTCGGTGTCGCCATCGTCGACATCCTCGATTTCCTGGGCGCGTTGTTCATGAATGCGCTCAAGATGCTCATCGTTCCCCTGATCGTCTCCGCCATCATCAGCGGCATCGCCGGCGTCGGGCACACCGGCGCCTTCGGCCGGCTCGGCCTCAAGACCCTGCTGTACTACGCCACCACCACCCTGGCGGCCATCCTGGTCGGTCTGACGTTGGTGAATCTCATCCAGCCGGGGCTGGTCGGTGGCACCCCGGTCAGGGAGCAGATCGGCCTGACGGCGGACGGTGACCAGATCGCGGCCGATCTGAGTGCGCACGGGGCAGGCGATCTCGTCGCCGTCTTTATGCGCCTGATACCGCCCAACGTGGTGGCGGCGGCGGCCGAGGGGCAGATGCTCGGTCTGATCTTCTTCAGCCTGCTGTTCGGTTATTTCATGACGCGCATCGGCGAGCCCTACGCCGGCAATCTGCTGGGTTTCTGGCAGGGCACCTTCGAGGTCATGATGCGCATCACCGGCTGGGTGATGCGGTTTGCGCCGCTCGGCGTATTCGCCCTGGTCGGCAAGGTCGTGGCCACCACCGGCATGGCAGCCTTCCAGCCATTGCTGATCTTCTTTCTGACTGTCCTGGCGGGGCTGGCGTTTCATTTTCTGGTGGTGCTGCCCGCCATCCTGCTGCTGGTCGCGCGGGTGAATCCCCTGCGTCACTATCAGGCCATGGCCCCGGCGCTGCTGATGGCCTTTTCGACCGCGTCGTCGTCGGCAACGCTGCCGATCACCCTAAGCTGCGTCGAGCGGCAGGCGGGCGTATCCAATCGTACCAGCAGCTTCGTGCTGCCGCTCGGTGCGACGGTCAACATGGACGGCACGGCGTTGTATGAATGCGTGGCGGCGATGTTCATCGCCCAGGCCTATGGTGTGGAACTGGGGTTCGCGCAGCAACTGCTGATCGTCACGCTCGCACTGCTGACGTCGATCGGCGTCGCCGGCATCCCCGCCGCCAGCCTGGTCGCCATCACCGTTATCCTCACGGCCGTCGGTCTGCCGGTCGAGGCGGTGGGCATGATCCTGGCGGTGGACCGTGTGCTCGACATGTGCCGCACGGCGGTGAACGTGTTCAGCGACTCCTGCGGGGCGGTGGTGGTCGCGCGGCTGGAGGGGGAGGAGGGTATCCTGCAGGCGCCGTCATAGAAGGTTTTGTCTGTGTCGTTGATGGCCACGGAATCCACGCAACGACATGGACAAAACCTTCTTTGGCCACGGAAACACACGGAAGTACACGGAATGTAAAACCCGTCATGCCGACCTCTTCCGTGCTTGTCTGTGCGTTCTTGTGGCAGATTTTGGGCGTACTCCGTGCCTGTGAGGGACCGGCCGTGCAGGGTGCGTCAGGCTGCGCCTCGACGCACCTTACCGGTCTGCTGAGGGGACCCTACGGACGGTTTCATTGCGTTTTCAACAATGGATTTTTTCCGTGTTGTTCCGTGTGTTTCCGTGGCCAAAAAAAGGTTTTGTCTGTGTTGGTCCGTGGCCAATGAGTATGCCTTACTGGCGCCTACTCCTGATCCTCGAAGGGCGCGCCGCCGACGATGTTGTAGCCGGCGTCGACGTAGGTGATTTCGCCGGTGATACCGGCGGCCAGGTCGGAGCACAGGAAGGCGGCGACATTGCCGACATCCTCGATGCTGACATTGCGGCGCAGCGGTGCGGTCTTCTCGGCATAGTCGAGCAACCGGCGGAAATTGGCGATGCCCGAGGCCGCCAGCGTGCGGATCGGGCCGGCCGAGATCGCATTCACACGGATGTCCTCCGGGCCGAGGCTGTAGGCCATATAGCGCACGTTGGCCTCCAGACTGGCCTTGGCCACGCCCATGATGTTGTAATTCGGCAGGGCCTTTTCGGCACCCAGGTAGCTGAGCGTAAGCAACGCCCCGGCGCGGCCCTGCAGCATCGGGCGAGCGGCCTTGGCGAGTGCGGCAAAGCTGTAGGAACTGATATCGTGGGCGACGCGGAAGCTGTCACGACTCACGCTGGCGAGATATTCGCCTTCCAGCGCCTCCTTGGGTGCGAAGGCTACGGAATGGACGATGATGTCCAGGCCGTCCCAGTGCTCGCGGAGTCCGGCAAATACGGCGTCGATCTGTTCGTCACTGGCGACGTCGCAGGGCAGGATGATGCTGGAGTCGCATTCGGCAGCCATTTTCCGGACACGTTCCTGCAGCTTTTCGTTCTGATAGGTGAACGCCAGTTCGGCACCCTCGCGGTGCATGGCCCGGGCGATACCCCAGGCGATGGAGCGATTGCTGGCGAGACCAACGATCAGTACCCGTTTTCCCGTAAGAAAACCCATTGCGCGTCCCCATTTTGCGTTGTGTCAGGCCGGCTACTATATAATGGCCCGCAGCCCTTGACCAGACAGGCACAGTGCCGCGTCTGGTGAACAACGACAGCCTGACCGCCGGGGCAGTGCGGGCGCGTCAAGGCAACCAGGGAAGCATCGAGTGTCCGTGTTCCGAGCTGTAATCTGCTGGCTGCTGCTGGCGGTGGTCACATCACCGGTGGTGGCGTCGCCGTCGGTGGCGCTTGGCTATACGCCCAAATATCCATCGGACTTCACGCATTTCGACTATGTCGATCCGCACGCACCACAGGGCGGGGAGCTGGTGCTGTCCGGTTTTGGAAATTTCGACAGCTTCAATCCTTTCGTGCTCAAGGGGGTGTCCGCCGACGGTCTCGGCACCCTGGTGTTCGAACCGCTGATGGTGCAGAGTCTGGATGAGCCGTACAGCCTCTATGCCCACCTCGCCGAGGACATCCAGCTGGCGGACGACAGACTGTCGGTGACGTTCCGACTCAATCCCAAGGCGCGTTTCTCCAACGGCGATCCGGTGCTCGCCGACGACGTGAAGTTTTCCTTCGACACCATCAAGAGTGACAAGGGCCACCCGCAGTACCGGTTCTATTGGGCGGACATCGAACGGGTAGTGGCCGTGGATGCGCACACCGTGCGCTTCGAGTTCGCCCGGGTCAATCCGGAACTGCACCTGCTGGCGGCGCAGATCCCGGTGTTCTCGCGCAAATGGGTCGGCGACGCGGAATTCGACAAGCTCAACCGTGCGTTGCCGATCGCCAGCGGCCCCTACACGGTCGCGTCCTACCGGATCGGCAAGGACGTCACCTACGTGCGCAACCCCGACTACTGGGCCCGGGATCTCAACACCCGGAACGGCATGTTCAACTTCGACCGGGTGACCTACAAATACTACAAGGATGCGACCGTGCAGCTCGAGGCGCTGAAGGCCGGTGAATTCGACTTCACCCTGGTGTTGCACTCCAAGCAATGGGCCCGCGACTATACCGGGCCGCAGTTCGACTCCGGCCGCATCCGCAAGGAAGAACTCAAGAACAGCAACAACGCCGGCATGCAGGGCTTCGTGTTCAACACCCGGCGGGATAAATTCAAGGACCGGCGGGTGCGCCGGGCGATTGCGCTGGCCTTCGACTTCGAATGGTCGAACAAGCATCTGTTCTACGGTCAGTACACGCGCTGTGACAGCTATTTCAGCAACAGTGAGATGGCCTCGTCGGGTCTGCCGCAGGGTGCCGAGCTGGCGCTGCTGGAGAAGTATCGCAAGCGGCTGCCGGAGGCGATCTTCACCCAGATCTGGCGCCCCGCGGATACCGCTGAACCGGGTTCGCTGCGCGCCAATCTGCGCGCGGCACGTGACTTGCTCGCGGAAGCCGGCTGGACGGTGCGTGACGGTCGCCTGCGCAACGCTGCCGGCGAACCGCTGGACATCGAATTCATACTCGCCCAGAAGGGCTTCGAGCGCATTCTGGCGCCGTACGCGCACAATCTCCGCAAACTCGGTATCGAGCTCAGCTACCGGACCGTGGATGTCAGCCTCTATGTGCAGCGTCGCCGGACCTTCAACTTCGACATGATGGTGGCCTCGTTTCCGCAGTCGCAATCGCCGGGCAACGAGCTGTTCGGCATGTGGCATTCCTCGACCGCGGACAAGGAGGGTTCCAACAATCTGGCGGGTATCGAAGATCCGGTGGTCGACGCGCTCATCGAGGAGTTGGTGTATTCGCCGGACCGGGCGCACCTGGTGACCGCCGCGCGGGCGCTGGACCGGGTACTATTGTATGGCGAATATGTGGTGCCGAACTGGTACATTGCCACCCACCGGGTGGCCTACTGGAACCGCTTCGGTCATCCGCAGACGCTGCCTCTCTACTACGATGCCGAATCCTGGGCACTGCAGACCTGGTGGCGCGATCTGGCGAAGCCGGCGGCACGGACGAGGTAAGAGGACATGGGTACCTACATCCTGAAACGCCTGCTGCTCATGATCCCGACGCTGATCGGGGTCATGCTGGTCACCTTCGTGGTGACGCAGTTTGTGCCCGGTGGCCCGGTCGAGCAGTTGATTCAGCAGCTCCAGGGGACGGGTACGCAGGGTGAGGCCTCGGCCGGTGGCCCGCGCCTGTATCGCGGTGACGCCGGACTCGATGCGGAGCGCATCGAACAGCTCAAGGCGTTGTACGGCTTCGACAAGCCGGCCCCGCAACGCTTCCTGGAGATGTTGCGCCACTACGCCGTGTTCGATTTCGGCGACAGTTATTTTCACCAGGCATCGGTCATCGGCCTGATCGTCTCCAAGCTGCCCGTATCCATCAGTCTGGGCCTGTGGACCTTCTTCATCGTCTATCTGAGCTGCATCCCGCTGGGCATCGCCAAGGCGGTGCGCGACGGCACGCCCTTCGATCTGATCACCAGTACCATCATTCTGGTCGGCTACGCCATCCCGGGGTTCGTACTGGGTATCCTGCTGCTGGTGCTGTTCGGCGGTGGCAGCTTCTGGGATGTGTTTCCGCTGCGCGATCTGGTATCGGACAATTTCGCTGAACTACCCTGGTACGGCAAGATCGGTGACTACCTCTGGCACATCACCCTGCCAGTCATCTCGCTGGTGGTCGGCAGTCTGGCCGTCATGACCATGCTCACCAAAAACAGCTTCATCGAGGAATTGCGCAAGCAGTATGTGTTGACGGCACGCGCCAAGGGACTGCCGGAGCGGCGCGTACTCTACCGGCACGTGTTCCGCAACGCCATGATCCCGCTGGTGACCGGGTTCCCGGCGGCGTTCATCAGCGCCTTCTTTGCCGGCAGCATCCTGATCGAGACCATCTTCTCACTCGATGGCCTGGGGCTGCTGGCCTACGAATCCATCCTCAAGCGCGACTACCCCGTAGTCCTGGGCACACTGTATCTGTTCACCCTGCTGGGCCTGATCGCCAAGCTGCTGACCGACATCAGCTACGTACTGGTCGATCCACGTATTCAGTTCGAGTCGGCTGGCCGATGAGCACGGGAGGGGTCCGGCTGAAGACTGGCACGACTGCGGGCTGGCACGTATCGCCCCGTCAACGCAGTTGGATGCGCTTTCGTGCCAACCGCCGGGGCTATTACAGCCTGTGGATCTTCCTCGTGTTGTTTGTCGTCAGCCTGGGCGCGGAGTTTCTCTCCAATGATCGGCCCATTGTGGTGCAGTATCAGGGCGAGTACTTCTTTCCCTTGTTCGTCGCCTATCCGGAGACGGTGTTCGGTGGCGACTTCGAGACGGAAGCCGATTACACTGACCCCTATGTCCAGGATCTGCTGACGCGCGACAGCAACTGGGCCCTGTATCCGCCCAACCCCTACAGTTACAACACCATCAACTATTATACCGACTACCCCAATCCCGCACCGCCGTCGGCCGAGAACCTGCTCGGCACCGACGACCGCGGCCGCGATGTGCTGGCACGACTGATCTATGGCTTCCGCTTATCGGTGGTGTTCGCGTTCGTGCTCACCACCATCGGTGTGTTACTGGGTGTGGTGGCCGGCGCACTGCAGGGCTATTTCGGTGGGCGGCTGGATCTGTTCGCCCAGCGGCTGATCGAGATCTGGAGCTCCATGCCGGAGCTCTATCTGCTCATCATCTTCGCGTCGCTGTTCAATCCCAGTATCCTGCTGCTGATCGTGCTGCTGTCGCTGTTCGGCTGGATGGGCCTGGCCGACTATGTACGTGCGGAGTTTCTGCGTGGACGCAACATGGACTACGTCAAGGCGGCCCACGCGATGGGGCTGTCCAACCGCCGCATCATGTTCCGTCATCTGCTGCCCAACAGCCTGACGCCCGTGATCACCTTCATGCCGTTCCGCATCAGCGGTGCGATCCTGGCGTTGACCAGCCTGGACTTTCTTGGTCTGGGCGTGCCGCCATCGACGCCCAGCCTGGGCGAGCTGCTGTCGCAGGGGAAGGAGAACATCGAGGCCTGGTGGCTGTCGATGACGACCTTCGTCGTGCTGGTCGGTACGCTCACCCTGCTGATCTTCATCGGTGAGGCCTTGCGCGAGGCCCTGGATACCCGCCGTGGTTGACTCCCCGCATAACGATACCGACAGGCTGCTGGAGATCAAGGAACTCTCAGTCGCCTTCCGTGATCCCTCCGGTGGCTTCAACCGCGTGGTGCAAAGTGTGGACTTTCACGTCGCAGCGGGTGAGCGGGTCGCGCTGGTCGGTGAGTCGGGTTCGGGCAAGTCGGTGACGGCCCTGTCGATACTGCGACTGCACGAGCCGTCGCAGACGCGCTTCCCGAGTGGGCAGATCCTGTTCGCAGGGCGCAACCTGCTGGCACTGAACGACGCGGACATGCGTGCGCTGCGTGGCCGGGAGATCGCCATGATCTTCCAGGAGCCCATGAACTCGCTCAATCCGGTCCAGCCCATCGGCCGGCAATTGATGGAGCCGCTGCTGCTGCATGCCGGTGTCACCCAGACACAGGCGCGCCGGCGCATGCTCGAACTGCTGGACCGCACCGGTATCGTCGAGCCGCACAAGCGCTTCGATGCCTTCCCGCACATGCTGTCGGGTGGCCAGCGCCAGCGTGTCATGATCGCCATGGCGCTGGCCTGTTCGCCCAAGCTGCTGATCGCCGATGAGCCGACCACGGCACTGGACGTCACAGTGCAGGCGCAGATCCTGACGCTGCTCGAGGATCTGCAAAAGGAGTTCAGCATGGCCGTGCTGCTGATCAGCCACGATCTCAACCTGGTGCGGCGTTTCGCCGAGCGGGTCAGCGTGATGCGGAACGGCAGTATCGTGGAGCAGGGTGCCGTCACAGCGGTATTCGGTACCCCGCAGCACGCCTACACGCGGCAACTCATCGACGCGCAACCCCGACGCATGCTTGGCAGTGACGACGCCGTCGGTGCGCGTGCACTGCTGTTGCAGGGCCGCGCGCTGCGCTGCCATTTCCCGATCAAGGCAGGCTTCTTCCGCCGCCGGATCGGTGTGGTGAAGGCGGTCGATGAGGTCGATATCGAGCTGCACGCGGGCGAGACGGTCGGCATCGTCGGGGAGTCCGGCTCCGGCAAATCGACGCTCGGTATGTGCCTGCTGCGCCTGCAGGACTGCAGCGGTGAGATCGATTTCCAGGGCCAGCGTCTGGATCAGCTCGCGGGGCGGCGGCTGCGGCCCCTGCGTAAGGAGTTCCAGGTGGTGTTCCAGGATCCCTATTCCTCGCTGTCGCCGCGCATGACGGTCGAACAGATCCTGCGTGAAGGCCTGGAGATCCATTTCCCCGGACAGGACAAGGTGCAGCACCATGAGCGCATCCTGAAGATCCTCGCCGAGGTCGGGCTCACCGAGGACATGCTGTGGCGCTATCCACACGAGTTCTCCGGCGGCCAGCGTCAGCGCATCGCCATCGCCCGTGCGGCGGTACTCGAACCGAAGCTCATCCTGTTGGACGAGCCGACCAGCGCCCTGGACGTGTCGGTACAGAAGCAGGTTCTGGAGCTGCTGCTGCGGCTGCAACGGCGCTATCACATCAGCTATCTGTTCATCTCGCACGATCTCAAGGTCATCCGCGCTGTGTCGCACCGTATCATGGTCATGCGCGCCGGCCGGATCGTCGAGCAGGGTGAGACGGATCAGTTGTTCAATCGGCCTCGCGACGGCTACACGCAGACCCTGTTGCGCGCCTCGCTGTTCAGCGATCATGGGGACCCGCATGCTGTCAGCTGAGCAGGCCGCCACCGAGATCCTGGTCGGGGTGAGCGATCTCCGCATCCGGATCGGTGGGACCTATCCGGTCGACGGTGTCAGCTTCAACATCGCCCGCGGCGAGACGCTCGCGCTGCTGGGTGAATCCGGCTGTGGCAAATCCATGACCGCGCTGGCGTTGATGGGGCTGCTGCCGAACGGTGCCGAGATCGTCAGCGGGCATATCGGCTACCGTGGCCGGGATCTGCGCACACTCACGCCACTGGAGCGGCGCCAGCTGCGCGGCCGGCGTATCGCGATGGTCTTTCAGGAGCCCATGACCTCGCTCAATCCGGTACTTTCCATCGGCCATCAGATCGCCGAGGCTGTGAGCCTCCATCAGCGGCTGGCGGATGCTGCCGCGCGGCGGCGTGTCGTGGAACTGCTCGAGGCGGTGGGTCTCGGCGACGCCGAGGCGCGTTACGGCGACTACCCCCATCAGCTGTCCGGCGGCATGAAGCAGCGCGTGCTGATCGCCATTGCCCTGGCCGGCGATCCGGATCTGCTGATCGCCGACGAACCGACCACGGCGCTGGACGTAACCATCCAGGCACAGATACTCGATCTGCTGGTACGCCTGCAGCGCGAACGCAATATGGCGCTGTTGCTCATTACCCACGACCTGGGGGTGGCGGCACAGGTCGCGGATCGTGTCGCCATCATGTATGCGGGACAGATCGTCGAGCAGGGGCCGCGCGACGCCTTCTTCGCGGCGCCCGCGCACCCCTACAGTCGGATGTTGTTCCGCGCACTGCCGGATCTGGGACAGCGTGGCCGGCCGCTGGCGGCGATCCCGGGCCAGGTGCCGGTGCCATCTACCGGGCACACCGGCTGTCGTTTCGCACCGCGTTGTGACCGGGTCATGCCGCGCTGTGAGGCCGAAGCACCGCCCTGGTACGGCACCTGGGAGTGGGGTGTGCGCTGTTATCTGGGCGAGCAGGCGGCCGTGGAGTCGGAGCCGCCGCTGCCGGAACCCGCACCGCTCGAGGTGCCGCCACCCACGATCGCGGCCCGGCCGCTGCTGCAGGTGCGTGATCTCCAGGTCAATTTTCTGGTCCGACGCGGCTTCGGCCGGGCCCGCCAGATCCTGCACGCCGTCGATGGCGTGTCCTTCGAACTGATGACCGGCCGCACGCTGGCACTGGTGGGCGAATCGGGCTGCGGCAAGTCCACGGTGGCCAAGGCAGTATTACAATTGCAACCGCTGGATGCCGGCACGGTCGTGTTCGACGGACAGGATCTCAGTCGGCTGTCGCCGGAGGAACTGCGCCGCGCCCGTGCCGGCTTCCAACTCATCTTTCAGGATCCATTCGCGTCGATGAATCCACGCATGCGGGTGCGCGACATGCTGGTCGAGGCCATGGAGGTGCAGAACATCGGCGCGGCGCGCCCCGAGCGCCTGGCGCGGGCCGCCGACCTGCTGCAGCAGGTCGGCCTGCGGACCGAACAGCTGAGCCTGTATCCACACCAGTTCTCCGGGGGGCAGCGCCAGCGGCTGTGCATCGCGCGTGCCCTGGCGGTGAATCCCCGCCTCGTGGTCTGCGACGAACCGACCAGCGCCCTGGATGTGTCGGTGCAGGCGCAGATCCTCAATCTGTTGCGGCGCCTGCAGCTGGACCACGGCCTGTCCTATCTGTTCATCAGCCACGATCTGGCGGTGGTCGGTTATCTGGCCGATGATGTCGCGGTGATGTATCTGGGGCGCATCGTGGAGCGTGGACCGGCCGATCGCGTACTCGCCGACCCGCTGCATCCCTATACCCAGGCATTGTTGCAGGCGGTGCCCTCTGCGTATGCGCCGCACCGGCCCGCCGAGGTGCGCGGCGATCCGCCGTCGCCCTTGAACCGGCCCAGTGGCTGTCATTTCGAGCCGCGCTGTCCACGGGCGCGGCCGGAATGCCGGCAGCACTATCCCGAAAGTGTCCAGGTTGACGAGCACCGCGAGGTGAGCTGCGTGTTGTATCGCCCAAGTCCGACAGGCCCCTAGCGCCGCGACCGGGACGCCCGGCTGCGCGCCCGTCGATCTTTTCATTGCAGCAGTTGTGGGTGCGGGCCGCCGTCGTAGTGTCGTTGCAGGGAGGGCAGATGGTGGTGTGGAAAGCGGCAAAATCATACTGGCCCGGCGTGCTGGCGTTGGGGGCGGTATTGTTGCTGGCCGGCATTGCGATGTTCATCGCCGATGGGCACGGCTACGATATTCAGCGCCTCAGCCTGCGCTACCCGGGCATCGATAAGCTGGCCCACTTTCTCACCCACCTGACCCTGACGCTGGGCATCTACGGGATCGCACGCCGGTCCTGGAAGGGGCTGGGGCGCGCTACCCTGCTGGCCATCGCGGTAGTGGCATCACTGCTGCTGGGGCTGGTGGACGAGACCCAGCAGGCGTTCGTCGCCGGGCGTGAGTTCGACCTGCTCGACCTGCTCGCAAATGTCTGCGGCACGACCACCGGCGCCTTGCTCCTGGCCGCGCGGCAGTCCACCGCTCGACGCAACCTGGTCTGGATGCTGCTGCCGGTGGGCATGCTCGGTGCCATACTGGTTCATGCCTACGCCTCGGGCCGGTACTACAGTACCGGCCTGCTGCAGATCCATGCCGGCGATCTGGTTGGCGCCCAGCGCTCGTTCCTGGAGGGCATCGCCCGTGGTTACGCGACGCCGGCACTCTACAACGAACTGGCCTGGCTCGAACTCGAGCGCCTCGATGCCGACCCTGCGACGGCCCTGTGGCATTCGGCCCTGGCCGTGGCAGCCGAGCCGGACAACGCCGGCTTCCTCGATACCCACGGCTGGGCGCTGTACCGCGCCGGCCGGTACGAAGAGGCCCTCGATCCTCTCCTGCGGGCCTTCGCGGGCCAGCCGGACATGGTCTGCATCCATTACCACCTGGGGGCCGTCTATCATGCGCTCGGCAGGCCGGGTCTCGCCCGCACCCATCTGTTGCGCCAACTGACAGTGAGCACGGAGGGCGACTATGCCGACGGGGCACGGGCACTGCTCGCCGACATGGCACAAACGCGCGGCGGGCGCTAGTCTCTGCCGGTGTCTCGGTGTTTCAGCAGCAGGGGCAGGCAATGCGCCGCCCAGGGCAGCAGCGCCACGACCAGCAGTATCCCGGAGACGGGCGTCAGCGCGCTTGGCGGCATCAGTTCTCCCAGAATGCGCAACAGCACGGCACCGTTCAGGGCCCAGAAGGCCAGCCAGACGGACGTGCCGGCCACCGGTGCCAGCCCGATATGGGCCTGCGCGATCCGCGTGACCATGGCCAGTGTCATGCCCAGGGCGAAGCCCATGCCCAGGGCATGCAGTGGCGCGCGACCCAGGTGATCGGGCTGGCCGAAGAACAGCAGCAGGCTGGCACTGCCGGAGAGCAGCATGCCGGCGACGAACCAGGCGAAGGCGCTATGGAGCATCGCCAGCAGCCGCGCGCGCCGGCAGCGGGCGAAGGCCCAGCAGCGCAGGTGGTGGGCGGCGATCAATGCCAGCGGCAGGTCGGCGAGCCACAGCCAGCGCGGCTGCCCGGCCCATTCCAGGAGCCCGTGGAGGGCGATGAGGCCGAGCAGGGCATGCGGCCCGCCGCGCGGTTGACTGATGGGGTCGGTGCCGGGGACGCAGCTGGTGAGGAAGGGCAGCATGCGATGGCTCATGGTCACCAGGACGGGCAGCAGGAACCCCCACAGTCCGAACGTACGCGCCGCCGGCCAGAGCGATGCGTGCCCGTGCAGTGCCGCGGCCGCGAGCAAGATACCGATCGCCCCCAGCAGCAGGGCGATGTGCAGATAGCGCTCGTACAGCCGGCCATGGATGCGGCCGCGGCGCTGCGTCTCCCACAGGCCCAGCATGGCCAGCAGATAGCCGCCCAGGAACACCAGCAGGCCGATGGCCATCCACCCGGCGGACGCATACACACCGGTGTAGAACAGCAGCACGCCGGTGCCGAGCAGCAGTGCCGCCGGCAGATAGCGCGACCGCGGCAGCGGCGGTGCGTCCAGCCAGCGCGGGTAGGTCGTCATCAGAAAGCCGAAGATGAAGAACGGGAAGACCGTATAGAGCATGAGCAGCGCATGGAGGCTGCCGGGTGGCAGTGGTCCGGCCATCGCTAGCGGCAGGCCGCGTGGGCGTCCGATCAGTTCGATGGACCAGACGAGCAGAGCGGTGAGCAGCTGGAGTGTGCCGAGGGTCAGCAGGATGCGGTAGGGCTCGGCGGTGAGCGCGGCCCAGGCGGCGCGCGGCTTCATAGGGTCGCTGCCGGCATGCGTCCGTCAGTCGCCGCCGTGGCGTGGTTGCCAGCCGTCGAGAAAGGTGGAAACCATCAGATCGGCCTGTTCCTCCAGCACGAAACGGAACTCGGACAGGACCCAGCGGAAGGCCAGCCCCTGCACCGATGCCACCAGCAGACAGGCCGACTGTTGCGGGTCCAGATCGGCGCGCAACTCACCGCGCGCCTGACCCTCGCGGATCTGGGCACGCAGGAAGTCCAGGAAGAACCCGATCAGACCGTGCATGCGTTCACGCAGCGCCGGGTCACCGGATTGGAGTTCTTCGGAGAACAGCAGCCGCGGGATGCCGGGCTGGCGTTGGATGAATTTCAGGTGGAATCCGATCACCTTCCGCAGCCGCTCCAGGGGCGTGAGTTGCTGCAGGTTCTGACTCTGCAATCCCTGTTGCAGCTGTTCCTGGACATGGTCGACCAGTGCCAGCAGCACCTGCGTCCGGCTGCCGAAATGCAGGAACAGCGTGGGTTGGGCGATGCCGACGGCCTGGGCCAGTGCGCGGGTCGTGAGCTGGGCGACGCTCTGGGTCCGCAGCAGCTCCATCGCCGCCATGATGATGTCGTGACGGCGCACCTCGGCGGATTTGCGTCTGCGCCTTCTGGGGGTGTCCATACCTGCTCTCTTGTACCGCAGCCGGGCAGGATCGGTGCCGCGGCGGGGTTGTACTTTAACAGCCCGATCGGCCTGGAGAAAGGTGGGCCGGGCGGCGATCCACCCGGCCCACCGTCCGTCAACAGCAGCTGCCTTCGCGCACGCCGCCCTTCTTCAGCATGAAGGCCAGTGGGCAGAACTTCGTGAAGCCGCTCTGGAGCAGATTGGCGCCCACGAACACCACCAGCCAGATCCAGTTGGGGTGTACGAAATGGCTCAGTGCGATGCCGGCGAGGATGGCGATGCCGGCGAAGATATGGACGATGTTGTCGACAGTCACGTTGTTACCTCCTGATCAGAATTGGTAGGTGATTTGCAGATTGACGATGTTCTGCTCGAGTTCGATCTTGTTGCCACTGGGCGTCGAGCTGGTGATGTCATTCTGGAAGGCGTGCACATAGGACAGCGAGCCCGCCACCTTGTCGCTGAAATAGCGGGTCAGACCCAGCGACAGGTGATGCTCGGTGATCGCCAGCGAGCCGATGTTGTTGTCCACGTCCTCGGGGCCGATGGGGCTCTCGCCGTAGTTGTAGCCGGCCCGCACCAGCATCTTCTTGTTGATCTGCTTGGTCACGCCCAGGGCGAAGACCGTCTGGTCATCCCAGCCGAAGTTCATACTGCTCGCGCCCCCCGGGGTATTGAAGGACACGCGGTCGAGCACATCGGAGAACCAGATCTGCTTGACGTCGGCCTCGATCACCAGACCGGGCATGGGCTTCACCGCCACGCCCAGGGTGAGCGTGGGTGGCGCATCCATGTCCATGCTGTACCTGCCCGCGGTACTGTTCCATTCGAACTCACTCATCCATTGCTTGGTGGCGTAGGCCGCACCCAGACGTACCTTGTCGTTGATATCGTAGGTCAGACCGAAGGTGCCGCCCCAACCGTAGACCTGGGTCTGCGGCAGGGTGAACATGTTGTTGTGGATGGCCAGGCTCTGGTAGTCCAGGTTGAAGGCCGCGCCGAGGCTCAGCTTGTCGTTGACCTTGAAACCGAAGCCCGGGGCGATCTTGTAGAACTGCTTGGTGGTGACCACAGTCTGATTGCCGGCCATGGTGGGCCGGATATCGTCGAAGTCCACACCCATGCCCGACAGCCCGGCCATGCCCATGCCGAACACCAACCGCGGATTCACCCGCAGGGCCAAGGCGCCGGAAGGGATGAGATAGGCGTCGGAATCGCTGTCCACGCCGTTGGCCTTGCGCGGCGGGTTCAGGATGCCGAAGCCCATGTCGACCCGGACCTCCTCGATATCCAGGTTGGCCAGCGCCGCCGGGTTGGTGAGGACCGTGCCGGCGTCCTCGGGCTGTGCGATCACGGCCCCGGCACGGCCCCACTGGGTTGCCGTCACGCCCAGCATCTGGTCGCCGTTGGTGGCGAAGACCGCCGGGGACAGGCTCAGGGCCGAGCCCGCCGCTACGATTGCGATGGTTTTCTTCATGTCATTCCTCTCTGGTGATTGAACCGTCTTAGCAGTTCTCATTGGGCAGTTCTCATCGGGCAGTTCTCATCGGGCGGTTTTTATCGGACAGGCTTCACTGACCCGCGCTGAGCAGCCGGTCGGATACACCGGGCTGGCCGCGGAACTTCGCATGGCAGCCGACGCAACCGGTCATGATCTCGCTCAGGTGGGTCGCCGCGGTGGCCATATCGCCGCGGTCGGCGGCCTCGGCGAGCTTCAGGGCGCTGCCTTCCACGGCCGCATTCATGGCCGGCAGAATGGTCATGTCCGCATCGTTGATGTTGTCCAGGGCGAAGTAGGGGTACAGGCCGCCCTTGGGCAGGCGGTGGTTGGCCAGGCGCCGGGCGGCATCGGCGGTCATCTCCGCATTGTCGGTGGCGATGCCGGCGGTGATCGCCTGGTAGTCGTTCAGGACCTCCTGCATGACCTGACGGAAGGTCGCCTTGGTGCTGCGGTTGGTGTGTATGCTGAGCATTTCCAGCAGCTGCTTGCGGGTTTCGGGCGACAGCGCCTTCACTTTTTCGCGCAGTTCCGGCGTGTACATCTGCAGCATCTTCTGCATCTGCTGGTCGGCGGGCACCGGCTGCTGGGGCGCCGCCTGGGTGCCGATGGCCAGGGCCACGCCGAGGGCGGCCGCCAGACCGAGGCTGAGGGTCTTCACAGAGGACTTCAGGGCCATAAATACATCTCCCAATAGTTTATGATCGGTTAATCACATGACCTGTCGATCAGGTGATCGCTCGATTCTATATCAACCCTCGAAACAAATTGCAACAGGCTGCACACATGTTTGATATTTGTCAGTAAAACAACTATCTAGCGTGCGTTCTCGGGACCAGCTGGAGGGGCTGGGTGGACCTGGATAGCACGCCGCAATAGCTGCCAGCACACTCGATTCTGTCTTGATTTTGCTGAGGTTGTTAGACTTATCCGTTGCGGGCCTGCGCCCGCCGCCACGAGAGGAATCCCATGACCGCGAAATCCTTCCACCCCCCGCACCGCACTCTGATGGGGCCCGGGCCCTCGGATGTGCCGCCACGCATCCTCGAGGCCCTGGGCCGACCGACCGTCGGCCATCTCGATCCCCTGTTCGTGGCCATGATGGATGAGTTGAAGGACCTGCTGCGCTACGCCTTCCAGACCGAAAACGCCCTGACCATGCCGGTCTCGGCACCGGGCTCGGCGGGGATGGAGACGGCCTTCGTGAATCTGGTCGAGCCGGGCGACAAGGTGGTCGTCTGCCGCAACGGTGTGTTCGGCGGGCGCATGCAGGAGAATGTCGAACGCGCTGGCGGCACGGCCGTGATGATCGAGGACACCTGGGGTGAACCCGTCAATCCGGACAAGGTCGAGGACACGCTCAAGGCCCATCCGGATGCAAGGATCCTCGCGTTCGTCCATGCCGAGACCTCCACCGGTGTGCAGTCGGATGCCAGGGCACTGGCCGGGATCGCGCAGCGCTACGATTGTCTTACCCTCGTCGACACCGTCACCTCGCTCGGCGGCACGCCGCTGCGCGTCGATGCCTGGGGGCTGGATGCGGTGTACTCGGGCACGCAGAAATGCCTGTCCTGCGTACCGGGGCTGTCACCCGTGACCTTCAGCGAGCGCGCGCTGGAGAAGGTGAAGGGCCGGGTGACACGGGTGCAGAGCTGGTTCATGGACTTGAATCTGGTGCTCGGCTACTGGGGCGGTGGCACGCAGCGCACCCACCACCACACCGCACCCGTCAACACCCTGTACGCGCTGCACGAGGCGCTGGTGATGTTGAAGGAAGAGGGGCTGGAGAACGCCTGGGCACGCCATCGTGGGCATCACGAGGCGCTGCGTGCCGGTATCGAGGCCATGGGACTCGGCTTCGTGGTCGAACCCGCGGCGCGCCTGCCGCAGCTGAACGCCATCGGCGTGCCCGACGGCATTGACGAGGCCGTGGTGCGCGCCCGTCTGCTGCAGGAATACAGCCTCGAGATCGGTGCGGGGCTCGGTGCGATGGCCGGGCGGATCTGGCGCATCGGTCTGATGGGCCACGCGGCCAGTCAGCGCAATGTCCTGTTCTGCCTCGGTGCCCTGGATACCGTGCTGACCGACATGCAGGCGCCGATCCAGTCCGGTGCCGCCGTCCGCGCGGCGATGGCGGCCTACGGCGGCTGAACACTCGAACGGCGTTCAATGCGAAGGCGCGCGGGTGCCGGGCAGGGGCTGGTTGCCGGCGACATGCGGGGTGAACACGGCGTGAGGCTTTGTTGATGCAGGTTTTGGTAAAACCTGTCTTCTTCCCCGCCCGTCAGCTGTTACCCGCCTGGCGGGTGACGTCCACGTACAGAACCAGGTGCTGACCGGGTTGCAGATAGGCCTGGGTGTTCAATTTGTTCCAGCTGCGCAGGTCGGCGACCGAGACGCGGAAACGCTGCGATATGCGCGCCAGCGAATCGCCCTGGCGGACGGTGTAGTGGACTTTCTGACGGGGCGCGACCGGGTGCGCCGAGACGGTGGTGGCCTTGGCGCCCTTGCCGACGACCAGCGTGCGGCCGGGTCGCAGCAGGTCACGCGGGGCCATGCCATTCATGCGGGCCAGCTGGGCGACGGATAGCTGGTGGCGGCGGGCGATCTCCCAGAGGGTATCGCCGCTGCCGACAGTATAGGTGCCAGCACCCTGGCTGACCTTGGTCTCGACCCGCGCACGTTCGCGCTGGGGCGCACTGAGCGTATACGCGGTCAGTTCGCGTTGCGCGACCGGGATCAACAGATGATCGCCGATACGGATATTGTGGCCCTTCAGTTCGTTGGTCTTCTGCAGCAATGCCACGGTCGTGTGATAGCGCTGCGCGATCTGCACCAGGGTCTCACCGCGTTTGATCTGATGGCGCTTCCAGGTGATGCGTTGCTCGTCGGGCAGCCCGGCGAGATTGGCAGCGAAGCCCTCCGCCGCAGCCACCGGGATTACCAGGCGGTGCGGCCCGTTCGGGTCGGTGGCCCAGCGATTGAAGCCGGGATTGAGGCGGTAGAGTTCGGCGATGTTCAGATCGGCGAGGTCGGCGGCCAGGGCCAGGTCGATCTGGCCGGCGGTGTCCACCAGCGTGATCTGCGCCTCGGCATCCAGGTCCGGCAGTTCGATGGCATAGCGGTCGGGGTCGGCGACGATGTCGCGCAGGGCGAGCAGCTTGGGTACGTACTCGCGGGTCTCACGCGGCAGGTCGAGATGCCAGAAGTCGGTGGGCTTGCCCTGCGCGCGATTGCGCTCCACGGCCCGTTTGACCGTCCCTTCCCCCGAATTGTAGGCGGCCAGTGCCAGCAGCCAGTCGCCGTCGAAGTAGCGATGCAGATAGGACAGGTATTCGATCGCGGCCTGGGTGGAGTCGACCACGTCGCGGCGGCCGTCGTACCACCAGTTCCGCTTCAGACCGAAGCGGTCGCCGGTTCCCGGAATGAATTGCCACAGCCCCGCGGCGCGGCCGTGCGAATAGGCGAAGGGTTGAAAGCCACTCTCGACGATCGGCAGCAGTGCGATCTCGGCCGGCATGTCGTGTTCCTCGAGCCGGTCGAGGATCCAGGCGAGGAAGGGGTCGGCGCGGTCGAAGACCCGGTCGAGGTAGGCGGGGTTGCGCTGGAACCAGTCGATGTGGACATCCAGGCGCCGATGCTGCTGTTCGGGCAGGCGGAACTCCTCGCGCATGCGCTCCCAGGCCAACAGGGGCCTCGTACCGGAAACGGATTCCAGCGGGTCCTCCGTGCTGCCGTCCGGGAGGTCGGTTGCCACGGAGATCCGATCCTGATCCGCCGTCACCGGCAGCATCGCGGTGGCCGGTAGGTGTTCTTGTTCGGGCGTCTGGTGGCTGACGGCCTGCAGGCTGCAGCCGAGGCAGGTGCAGAGCACGGCGTACAGGCCGCAACGCGCCCCGATTTTGAAAATCCTTCCCGGCATCGTTACTTTCCCCCAATGGTCCGGCCGGCATGCTGACAGCCGCGGGTGGATGGGTCAACCGACTACATCGTGGTTTCGGCGTCTGCGCGCATCACTGGAGTTCGGGTATGATGCACGACCATGAAGCCGCGCCGCCCCAGCCCCCCCCTGAGTGATGCCGATGGTCTGGCAGGGCTTAGCGAATGGTATGAGACACCATTAGGAAAAGCATACGAAAACGTCGAGTTGTCATCTGTTCGCGAAGTAATTTCTACTCTTTTTGGCTTTCATCTGCTGCTGGTGTCTCCTCCCTGGGGGGCATCGCCCCTGGGCGCCAGTCGGATCGGCCACCGGATTGTGATGCCCCGCACGCCGCACGCTACGGCCGGCCTGGTCGGGGCCGCCCAGGCCCTGCCGATCAGCACCGACGCCCTGGACGTGGTGATCCTGCCGCATACCCTCGAATTCGTGGAGCAGCCGCACGAGGTGCTGCGCGAGGTCGATCGCTGCCTGATCCCGGAGGGGCATGTACTGATCCTTGGCTTCAATCCGTACGGGTTGTGGGGTCTGTGGCGCCTGCTGTACGGCTGGCGGCGCCGGGCGCCCTGGACCGGCCGCTTCATCAGCCAGACCCGGGTGCGGGACTGGCTGGCGTTGCTGGGTTTCGATACCGTCGCCTGCACACCGCTGTTCTTCCGGCCGCCGCTGCAGGGCGGATTCGCGCTGCAACGCCTGGAGGTCCTGGACCGGTTGGCCCGGCGCGGCTGGCCCATACCGGCGGCCGGCTATCAGCTGCTGGCGCGTAAGCGCGTGGTGGGGCTGACGCCCATCCGGCCGCGTTGGCGTCCCCGCCGCAGTCTGCTCGGGGGGCTGGTCGAACCGAGCCGCCGGGACCGACTGTCATGAGTACCAAAGTCGTGGAGATCTTTACCGATGGCGCCTGTCGCGGCAATCCGGGCCCGGGCGGCTGGGGCGCCGTGCTGCGCTTCAACGGCACCGAGAAGGAACTCCATGGTGGCGAGGTGCACACCACCAACAACCGCATGGAACTGACGGCCGCGATCCGCGCCCTGGAATCGCTCACGCGGCGTTGTCGGGTGCGGCTGACGACCGATTCCAAGTACGTGCAGCAGGGCATCACCGAATGGCTGCCCGGCTGGAAACGCAGGGACTGGAAGAATTCCGCGCGTCAGCCGGTAAAGAACGTCGATCTGTGGCAGGAGCTGGACCGGCTCGCGGCGCAGCACGACATCACCTGGCACTGGGTAAAGGGTCATGCCGGACATCCGGAGAATGAACGTGCCGATCAACTGGCCAACCGGGGTATCGACGAATTGCTGCAACGGGACTGAGTGGAACGGCCGGTACGTACACCCGCTTGGCCACGGAAGCACACGGAACAACACGGAAAGAATGCTTATGGCAAAATCCCGGGTAGGATGCGTCGGCGTAAGCAACGCACCGTGGCGCGGGATTTCGGTGCGGCAGGTGTCAGATCAAGTCGAAACTACTTGCATGTAAAAGCCCAGCGAACAAGCCGCGCGGTTGCTACCTGTTCTGGTGCGTCAGGCTACGCCTCGATGCGCCCTGCGACCAATCATTTCCGTGTTGTTCCGTGTGCTTCCGTGGCCATATTTCCAAGAAATCGGCTTCCGTATGCGCTGTCAGGGTCTGAGTGAACCTGGGTAGGGGAGGAATGAGAAGATGCGTCAGATCGTGCTGGATACCGAGACCACCGGCCTGGAACCGGCCGACGGGCATCGCATCATCGAGATTGGCTGCGTGGAACTGGTCAACCGCCGGCACACTGGCCGCAGTTTCCATCAGTATCTGCAGCCCGACCGGCTGATCGATCCCGGGGCCGTCGAGGTCCACGGCATCACCGACGCGTCCCTGGCCGACAAGCCGCGCTTCGCCGACATCGTCGAGGATTTCCTGGAATTCGTGCGCGATGCCGAGCTCGTCATCCACAACGCGCCTTTCGACGTGGGGTTCCTCAACCATGAGCTGAAGCTGCTGGGCGCAGACCACGGCGACATCGGCAGCTACTGCGCTGTGCTCGATACACTGGCCCTGGCGCGGCGCCTGCACCCGGGACAGAAGAACAATCTCGACGCCCTCTGCAAGCGCTACGCCGTCGACAATACGCGGCGCGAGCTGCACGGTGCCCTGCTGGACGCGGAGATCCTCGCCGACGTCTATCTCGCGATGACGGGCGGGCAGAGCAGCCTGTCGCTGGAAGGCGCGCAGGCGGACACGACGGCCGCAGGTGGTGCGGTCATCCGCCGGTTGAGCGCGACGCGTCCGCCGCTGCGCGTGATCCGCGCCAGCCGCACCGAGGAGCAGGCACATGCCGCGCGCCTGCAGGCGATCGACGCAGCCAGCGACGGGCGCTGCATCTGGCGGCGGATGGCCGCAGACGGGCAGTCGCCTGGCCGGGACTGACGCCCGCCAGCCATCTGCCCGGGGTACTGACCGCACACCACCCGCACCCCAGCCCTACCCCCGTCGTGCACCCGCCGCTCAGTGCGCGGCGACACCCGGTTCATCGAGGTGCAGCAGTTCCAGCAGCCGATAGGTATCGATCGGCTTTGGCAGGCACGCCTCCGCACCGGCCGCCAGGATGCGCTGGACATTATCCGTCGTCGGCGCGCCGCTCATGGCGATCACGCGGATGTCGCGGGTGCCGCGATCGCCCTTGAGCCGGTGACAGATCGTGAAGCCGTCCAGTCCGGGCATGGTCAGGTCGAGCAGCACGATATCGGGGTGCAGGGTCTCGACCCGGCGCCCGGCCTCGAAGCCGTTGGTTGCGATCTCGACGCCATCGACGCCGGGGCGTCCGCCGAGAAAGGCCTGGAGGAATTCACCGAAGTGGAGGTCGTCCTCGACGATCAGGACATGCTTGCCGCCATTTACCGGCCAATTCGGCGTCAGCCCGCGCTCCTCGGCGAAGCGGATCAGTTCCTGATGCAGGAACCGGCGGTGGCCGCCCGCGGTCAGTGCTGCGTGCAGCAGCCCCTTCTGTGCCCATTGCCGGACGGTGACGGGTGACACCATGAACAGCTGGGCCACCTCATTGGGGGTGTAATAGTTTTTGGAATCCATCGTGATGCCTTCCCTAGAGCCCGATGAAAGCCTGCACTGTCTTTTTTTCAGGGACAGCGCTCTTGATGCTACTGCAAGATCCCTGTCCAACCAATCGGTTAATTCGATAGACGGACCGGCCGGCCGTGCGCACCGGACCCCGCTGGCCGGACTGTGGGCGTAAGCCCAGGATCGGCTGCGGAAAAGCCTGACAGCGCAGGGCGCCAAAACGGCTGGCCAACAGTCGCCGCCGGCCGGTGGACTACGGTAGACTACGCGCCATTTGCGGCCATGCATGGGCCTGCCGGGCGCCGGTATGGGCGCAGTGCCGGGGTTCACAAACAACTAAAGACGCCGCGAGAAGGATAGCAACATGCTGAAGGTGGAAGACGCGAAGATTGCGGTGGTGGGTCTGGGCTATGTCGGCCTGCCGCTGGCGGTGGAGTTCGGTAAATGCTTTCCGACCATGGGTTTCGATATCCAGGCCGAACGCATTGCCGAACTGCGGACCGGGCACGACGGCACCCTGGAGGTCTCGCCGGAGGAACTGGCGGCCGCGACCCGGCTGAGCTATGCCGACAATCTCGACGACATCGCCGGCTGCAACGTCTATATCGCCACCGTGCCGACGCCCATCGACCGCTACAAACGTCCGGACCTGACACCCCTCGAGAGCGCCAGCCGCAGCATTGGCCGCGTACTCAAGCAAGGTGACGTCGCCATCTTCGAATCGACCGTCTATCCTGGCGCCACGGAAGAGGTCTGCGTGCCCATTATGGAGCGCGAGTCGGGGCTGCAATTCAATCGGGACTTCTTCGTCGGCTACAGCCCGGAACGTATCAACCCGGGCGATCACGAACACCGCGTCAGCACCATCCTCAAGGTCACCTCGGGCTCGACGCCGGAGACGGCCGACTTCGTCGATGCGCTGTACCGCAGGATCATCACCGCCGGTACCCACAAGGCCAGCAGCATCCGTGTTGCCGAGGCCGCCAAGGTCATCGAGAACACCCAGCGCGACGTCAACATCGCCCTCATCAACGAGCTGGCGCTGATCTTCGAGCGCCTGGGCATCGATACCGAAGAGGTCCTCAAGGCCGCCGGCACCAAGTGGAATTTCCTGCCCTTCCGGCCCGGCCTGGTGGGCGGGCACTGCATCGGTGTCGATCCCTACTATCTGACGCACAAGGCCCAGGAGATCGGCTACCACCCGGAGGTGATCCTGGCCGGTCGGCGCATCAACGACGGCATGGGCGCGCACGTTGCCGAACGCGTGGTGAAGCTCATGACCCGGCGGCATATCCTCATCGGCGGTTCCCGCGTGCTGATCATGGGGCTGACCTTCAAGGAGAACTGCCCCGATCTGCGCAACACCCGGGTCGTCGACGTGATCGAGGCATTCCAGGGCTTCAACGCCGACGTCGACGTCTACGATCCCTGGGTGGATCCGCAGGAGGCGTTGCACGAATATGGTCTGGCCATGACTGCCGAGCCCGCGAGCGGGCACTACGACGCGGTCATCCTGGCCGTGTCGCACCGGCAGTTCGTGGAGTTGGGCGCAGCGCGCATCCGCGCCTTCGGTAAACCTACCTGCGTCCTGTTCGACGTGAAGTACGTGCTGCCACCCGAGCAGGTGGACGGCCGTCTGTAACCGGCATCGACCGCACATCACGAGGATCCACATGAAGGTACTGATCACCGGCACAGCCGGATTCATCGGCTCGAACCTGGCCATGCGCCTGTTGGAACGCGGTGACGAGGTCATCGGCATCGATAACCTCAATGATTATTATGACGTCGAGCTGAAGCAGGCACGCCTGGCGCGGGTCGCCCGGTATCCCGGGTTCACCGATGTGCGCGTGAACCTCGAGGATCGTGCCGCCATCGCCGCGGTGTTCGCGCAGCACCAGCCGCACCGGGTGGTGAACCTTGCCGCCCAGGCCGGTGTGCGCTATTCGCTGGAGAACCCGCACGCCTATGTCGACACCAACCTGGTCGGCTTCGTGAACATCCTCGAGGGTTGCCGCCACCAGGGCGTGGAGCACCTGGTCTACGCCTCCAGCAGCTCGGTGTACGGCGCCAACACCACGATGCCGTTTTCGGTGCACCACAACGTCGATCACCCGGTGAGCCTGTACGCGGCCAGCAAGAAGGCCAACGAGCTGATGGCGCACACCTACAGTCACCTGTTCCGTCTGCCGACCACCGGCCTGCGCTTCTTCACCGTCTATGGGCCGTGGGGCCGTCCGGACATGGCGCTGTTCATGTTCACGCGCAACATCCTCGCCGGCAAACCCATCGACGTGTTCAACTATGGCAAGCACCGTCGTGATTTCACCTACATCGACGACATCGTCGAAGGCGTGATCCGCACACTCGACCGTATCCCCGCACCGAATCCCGACTGGCGCAGCGATGTCCCCGATTCGGCGACCAGCAACGCGCCCTACCGGCTCTACAACATCGGCAACAACCAGCCGGTGGAGCTGATGCACTACATCCAGGTGCTGGAGGACTGTCTGGGGGAAAAGGCCGAGATAAACCTGCTGCCGCTGCAACTCGGCGACGTACCCGACACCTACGCCGATGTCGAGGATCTGGTGCAGGATGTCGGCTACCAGCCGGCCACCTCGGTCGAGGACGGCATCGCGCGCTTCGTGGCCTGGTACCGGGAATACTTCAAGGTCTGAAAACCCCGTCCAGCACGCAGGCGCATGCGGGGAAACCAAAAAACGTATTGGCCACGGAAACACACGGAACTACACGGAAATAATCAAATCACACTGCTGTCCCATAAATGTTCTACATAGCGTAATAGGCGGCGAGTCCTGGCGTGGTCATTGGCATGGTTGGCAGCTGCGGGGATATGGTTCCGAGCGGCCACCGGCAAGACCCGCCGTGAATACTTGCCCCAGGGCACCTTCTCGACCGCTGTGCGGTCTCACCTTGTCCCTGTAGGCTCGACGGCCGCATCCCTGCGGCCGACGGTCTTGCCGGTGGCCGCTCGGAACCATGTTGCGGAATTTATGGGACCGCAGTGATCAAATCAGGTTTTCTTCCGTGTTATTCCGTGTGTTTCCGTGGCCAATAGGTTTTTATTGGTTTTCTGCGTGCGCCTGCGTGGTTCAGCCATACACCTCGCCGTTGGCGAGTTTCCTTTCCCATTCCAGTGATGTCTTCACGATCAGATCCAGGTCGTCGAAACGCGGCGTCCAGCCGAGTACGCTGCGGGCCTTGTCGGACGTGGCGACCAGCGAGGGCGGGTCGCCGGCGCGGCGCGCGACGTCCTCCACCTTGATCTTGTGGCCGGCGACGCGTTCGACCGCGTCGATGACCTCCTTCACGCTGTAGCCGTGGCCGTAGCCGCAGTTGAGTGTGGTCGAGGCACCGCCCTGGCGCAGATAATCGAGTGCCTTCAGGTGTGCGTCGGCCAGATCCTCGACGTGGATGTAGTCGCGCACACCGGTGCCGTCGGGCGTCGGGTAGTCGGTACCGAACACCAGCAGCTTCTCACGCCGACCCACCGCGACCTCACAGGCGACCTTGATGAGCAGCGTGGCCTTGCGGGTGGACTGACCGATGCGGCCGTCCGGGCTGCAACCGGCAACGTTGAAATAGCGCAACGCCACATGGCGCAGGTCGGTCGCGGCCGACAGATCGCGCAGCATCCACTCGCTCATCAGCTTGGAGGTGCCGTAGGGGTTGATGGGTGCATTCGGCGTATCCTCGTCGGCCATCGGCCCGTCCGGAATACCGTAGACCGCGGCCGTCGACGAGAAGATGAAATGCCGCACACCCGCAGCCTGACAGCAGCTCAGCAGGTTGCGTGTGCAGCAGGTGTTGTTGCCGTAGTACTTCAGGGGGTCGGCGACCGATTCCGGCACGATGGTGTGGGCGGCGAAGTGCAGTACGGAATCGATGCCGTGCCGCTTCAGCAGCGTAGTGACCAGCGTCTGATCGCCGGTGTCGCCGACCACCAGTTCGGCGCCGGGCACCACGGCCTCGCGGAAGCCGGTGGACAGATTGTCCAGGACCACAACCTTCTCGCCGGCCTCCAGCAGCTGCCGCACCACATGGCTGCCGATGTAACCGGCACCACCCGTCACCAGCGTTCCCCGCATCGTCATCGTTGTCTCCGTGCCCTCTTCTTATCGGACGGCAGCCGTGCGGGCCAGGGGGCGGCGCGGCTACCGGCCAGGGATGATACCAGAATCACCGGCGGCGTCCGTGTCTGGATGCCGTGTGCCGATCGGGGCTAGAATGGCGCGAAATCAACAAGAGGGGCGGCCCGGACGGCCTGTCCGGGGCATGTCTCCGGGTGGTCCTGCGGCGGCCTCAAGGATACAAACCATGCGTCTCACCCAACTGCTCGGCCTGCTCCTGTGGTCAGCGACGCTGGCTCAGGCCGGCGAACTGGTCATCGCGGCCGGCGATAAGCTCCAGACCTTCGACCGCTACTGGGAAGATTACGAGCGCTGCAAGGCACGCGAGGAGTTCACCCCGGTGCGCGGCGAATATGAGACGCAGACGGACTACCGTCGGCGTGTCGAGATTCTGCGGGTGGGCTGCGACACCTATCGGCGCATCGAAGCCGCGCGCATCGACATCCCCGTGGCACTGCGTTACGACGTCGACGCGCGCCGCTTCCTGTTCGAGCTGCCGGTCACCAAGGGGCTGCGCCTCCAGTACGAGGGCCTGGTCCGGGATGATTTTCCGCCGCTACTGGCAAAGCTGCCGCGTGACCGCTGGCATATCGATGATCCCACACCCAAGGCCAGCGCCTACAAGGCCTGCACGCTGCGCAGCGCACAGGCAGCAGATGGTCTCATCGGTCAGATCGAACCCTGTCGGACCGATTCCTGGCGCGGCTGCATGACCTACTACCAGCGCGATGTGGAGGTCGGCTGGCGTCGTGAGGAAGACGCCTTTTTCATCGGTGATGTCACCTTCTACGCCTATGCGGATGTGCCGGCGGCACGCCGCATAAAGGACATGGAACGGGATCTTGTCTACCGCATCGAGGGGGTGCTGACGGTTCCGGAGCAGAGCTTCGAGGCGCGCCGGGTGGAGATCGTCAACCGTGTCAGCGGCGAGCGTCTGGTGACGCTGGAGCAGTGAACGGGGCGGCGCGGCGGCTGGACCTGCCGGCGAAAGCGTTCATCAAAGACCCCCGTTTCTGGTGGGCACTGCTGGCCGCACCGCTGCTGTGGGCCGCGGGCTACGTATGGTTCGTGCCCTCGACCGACTGGGCCTGGCCGCTGCACCACCCGCGCGAGTTCCTGTATGTCGTGCTGCTCTATCCCCTCGTCGAGGAATGGCTGTTCCGCGGTCTGCTGCAGGGGCGGCTGCGGCGGCGCCCACAGCTGCAGCGACACTGGCACGGCCTGACCGGCGCCAACGCGCTTACCAGCAGCGTTTTCACCGGCCTGCATTTCCTGATGCATCCGCCACTGGCAGCGGCCGCAGTGCTGCTGCCATCACTGATCTTCGGCTACTTCCGCGACCGCTACGGCCGCCTGCAGGCGCCCATCGCACTACACATGTTCTACAACCTGGGGTATTTCTGGATCTTCGGGTGAGGCGTGAGGCGTGAGGCGTGAGGCGTGAGGCGTGAGGCGTGAGGCGAAAAGATATTGGCCACGGAAGCACACGGAAAAACACGGAACAATTCTAAAAATAACACTCCTCACGTGAGCATAGGCCACCTGAAACAGCGCCCGTCCTGCAGCACGTTACCTCCGGCAAACCCCGCGCAGCCAAAGGCCGATCGCACACGACGTCATCAGTACGGTGCCCGTGCCATACCGCGGATGGCCTTTTAGCCATAAGATCCTTCTGCGTTTTTCCGTGTTTTTCCGTGGCCATAAAGGGTTTTGCTCCTCACGCCTCACGCCTCACGCCTCACGCCTCACGCCTCACTCCTCACCGCCCCCGCCTCGCGCACGCCGCTGCTCCACCAGATCCGGCAGGCGCCTTCGTCGGATACCATGCAGGGGCCGATGGGGTGGCGGGGATGGCAGGCGCGGCCGTAGAGTGTGCACTCGTTGGGATAGATGCGTCCCAGCACCACGCGGGCGCAGTCGCAGCCCGGTGGCATCTCACCGGCGCGTCGGCGCGCGGCGTCGGTGTAGTCGGGGAAGCGCGCGCGGATATCGTGATGCGTGTAGGCGTCCTGCAGCGCATAGCCGGAATCCGGGATGATCCCGACGCCGCGCCAGTTGCTATCGACCACCTTCAAGGTCTGGGCGAGCAGGCGGCGGGCAGCAGGATTACCGCCGGGGCGCACCAGCTCCGGGTAGCAGTTATCCAGGAACGGCTGTCCTTCCAGGCGTTGGCGCAGTACCGAATACATTGCGGCCAGCAGCGACTCCGGGGTGAAGCCGGCCACGGCCGCGGGGATGCCGTGGTCGCGCACCACGAACTCCCACTCCTCGGGCCCCATGACGGTGCTCACGTGGCCGGGTGCGATCAGGCAGTCGAAGCCCGGCGTCTCCGAATCCAGCAGCATTGCCACCGCCGGCCAGGTGAGGCGCCCGGACAGCAGCAGGCTGAGATTATGCGGCATGCCCTCGGCGAGCATGCCGGCCACCGGCGCGGTGGTGGTCTCGAAGCCGGCGGCGAAGAACACCACCTCACGCTCGGGATGCTCCCGGGCGATGCGCACGGCCTCGGTGGGCGAGGCGATGGCGCGTACGTCGGCGCCGGCGGCCTTGGCCTGTTCCAGCGAGCGCGCGTCCTTCTTCGGCACGTTCACCGGCACCCGCAGCATGTCGCCGAAGGCGACCAGGATGACGTTCTCGTGCAGGGCGAGCTGGATCGCCTGGTAGACGTCCTCCTCGGGGCAGACGCACACCGGGCAGCCGGGGCCGGGGATCAGTTCGACCTGGGAGGGCAGGGCGCCGCGCAGGCCGGCCAGGGTAATGGAGCGCTCGTGTCCGCCACAGACATTCATGATGCGGACCGTGCGCTCCAGCGGCAGGGCATGGATGCGCTCGAGCCAGGTCGTCGCGGATGTGCTCATGGCGGTATCTCCAAGCCGTAGGTTCAGTTCCAAGGGCTGCTATGGCCACGGACTCCATGCAAGCTACACGTGGAGAATACGTTCCAGGGCACTGCGATCTCACACCTTACTACCGTAAAATCGCTGCTTGCAGCCACGGAAGCACACGGAAAAACACGGACCGGATCACAGGCTTCACACTACCGCCCACGGCATCTGTCCTGTGCCGGGACAGGGCGGCGTGACGCGGTTTCATTTCAGTGCCTTCCGTGTGCTTCCGTGGCAAACAAGGTGTTCGGGTGTATGGGACAACAAGGGTTTCAGAACCTTGTCGTGGCGTCCGTGGCCATCCATCGCCCCGTCCGGCGCCACACCACCGCCCGTCCTTCACGGCAGCCGCACGAAGCGGTGCGGTGCCGCGGCATGCCGCGCCTGCCCCTCGGGCTGCATCGCCGGGCGCAGGGTCTCGTGGCGCTCGATGCGTTCGCGCTGGGCCACGAGTTCGGCGCGCAGCCAGTCCAGCCAGGCATCCAGACCCTGGCCGCGGCGCGCCGACAACTGCAGCACCGGGGCGGGATTGGCGAGATTGCGCAGATGCCGTTCGGCACGTGCCGGCTCGAAGTCGTCGAGCACCGCCAGCAGATCGGCCTTGGTCAGCAGCATCAGGTCGGCGGCGCGGAACATCACCGGGTATTTGGCCGGCTTGTCGTCACCCTCCGTGACCGACAGCAGGGTGACGTTGCGATGATGGCCCAGGTCGAAGCTGGCCGGACACACCAGGTTGCCGACGTTCTCGATGAACAGTACATCGATGGCATCCAGGTCCAGCTGGTGCACGGCCGCGTGCACCATGTGGGCGTCGAGGTGGCAGGCGGTGCCGGTGGTGATCTGCACGGCCGGCACGCCCTGCGCGCGGATGCGTTCGGCGTCGTTTTCGGTCTCGAGGTCGCCCTCGATGACGGCGATGCGCAGTTCATGGCCCAGCGCCGCAATGGTCGCCTCGAGCAGTGCCGTCTTGCCGGAGCCGGGCGAGGACATCAGATTGATGGCGAGCACGCCATGACGGTCGAAATGCCCGCGGTTGTGCGCCGCCTGCCGGTCATTCTCACTCAGCAGACCCCTGAGCACGGTCAGTGCCGAGCGGCCGTCGGTGGTCCTGGCAAGCGCACCGTCGTTTTGCACCAGATGTTGGTTGCCGGGAGTGATGTTGCAGCCGCAGGTATCGCACATGCTGTCGCTCTCCTCGAAAAGGCTTGGGTGCCGGAGGCCGCCGGGTGCAGGCATCGTCCCGGACAATGGCCACGGAAACACACGGAGCAACACGGAAACCGTTCACTATGCAAGCGTAGGCTCATGCACCACGGTCTGGTTCGTGGGCTTTATGCAATGAGCTTTTTCCCGTGTTCTTCCGTGGCCAGATAGTGGTCAGGTACGCGTCATCTGGTGCCGAGTCCTTTTCAGTGCAGCGTCCCGGGTGTCGCTTCCGTCTCGAGCTCGACGCTGGCCAGCAGCAGTTCGTCGCCGCTGATCAGGCGCGTGCGGTAATCGCCGCAGGCACCGCACAGCAGGCGGTTGGCAGCTGCAGCGGAATCGGCGCCGCAGGTCTCGCAGTGGACGCGGACCGGCAATGTCTCCAGGACCAGCGTCGCATCCGCCGCCGGCGAGCCGGCGCTGGCGACCGGGTAGGCGTGGCGCAACAGCTCGGGTTCCACTCCCGACAGCGGACCGATCTGTACCACCACCCGGATGATGCGGGCAGCACGCTGCTCACGGGCGAGTTCCTGCAGCTGTCCCACCAGCGCCTGACAGATGGACAGCTCATGCATCGGTGCCACCGCTCGGTGCCAGCATCTCATCGTAGAGCTCCCAGGCGGAGCGCGCCTCCTGTGCGGACATCTTCTGGATGGCGTAGCCGACGTGCACCATGACGAAGTCGCCGCACGCCACGGGCTCGCCCTGCAGCAGGAAGAGATTCACGTCGCGGCTCACGCCCTTCGCCTCGCAGCGGGCGACGAAGCCGTCGATGGTGCAGACCTGCATGGGGATGCCAAGACACATGTGAAGTTCCTTGCCGGCCACGGCCGGCGTCCGCTCTGCCCGCGATGCCCGGAATGATCGGGTGCATCCCGCCTGACGACATTGCAGCGCGTCGCGCTGCCAATGTCCAGCCCCGATCGCGCGCCGGCTGCACTCGTACATGATCCAGATCAGGTCGGCCCGTTGCCGCATGCGATGACATTATGCATGCTGGACTCCATGCGACCCGCAGAGGAGGCACCCTCTGCGGGCCCGGCCGTGCCGACCGATGTATTCGAACATTAGCATCTCTTGATGCAAGTCATGTGCAGCTTGTTGACCGCATGGCAAAGCCGGCGATACTGGATAGCAACAGGAACACTGCTGCTGTCGCGAGGGATACCGTGAGTGGGAAGGTGCTGGTGCTGGGGCTGGGCAACACGCTGTTGAGCGACGAGGGCGTCGGCGTGCACGTGATCCGCTATCTGCAGGCGCGGTCGCCCGCGGCGGCCGGCATCGAATACATGGACGGCGGCACCCTCAGCTTCGATCTCACTGTCCCCATCGAATCCGCCGACGCCCTGATCGTGGTCGACGCCGCCGAGCTGGGCGCCGCACCCGGCACGGTACGCTGCTACCGCGACGCGGCCATGGACACCTTCGTCGGCGGCAACCGCAAGCGCAGCGTCCACGAGGTCAGCCTGCTCGATCTGCTCGCCATCGCCTGCCTCTCCGACCATCTGCCGCAACGCCGTGCGTTGGTCGGTATCCAGCCGCAGCGTGTCGACTGGGGCGAGGCCCCGAGCACCGTCGTGGCCGAGGCCATCCCGATCGCCGGCCGTCAGGTGCTGGATATCCTCGCCGAGTGGCGCGCATGAGCGGGCTGGACGACATCGGCGTCCGTATCGAGACTGGTCCCGGCAGCGTGTATCCGGAGAGCGGCAATGGCCGCGCCCTGCTGAGTGAGCTGGAGACCGCCCTGCAGGCGTTGCTCAAGACCGGCCGCGAACACAGCATCGATCTGCGCAGCCTGCCGCTGCTCCCCGGTGAGCTCGAGTATTTGCGGGAGACGCTGGGCCAGGGCGAGGTACGCGCCGAACTCGACGCGCTCGGCCATAGCGAGGTGCGGGAGACGGCGATCCGCGGTGTCTGGTGGGTCATGCACTGGAACACGCTGGACGAGGTGATGGCCGAGTTCCTGGAGGTGAGTTTCTGTCCGGATATCCTCCGCGCCCAGCGCGACGATGTCCGTGACAGCCTGGAGGCGCTGAATGCGCGCCTGGCGGACGGTGTGTAACGCCGTATGGGGCAGGGGCCGGCGTGACAGCACCGGCCCGGTGTGACGAGCAAGGAGAACATCATGAGCCGACGTCCAACCGTCGCCGAACAGCTGGCCAGACAGGGTGTCAGCCGGCGGGCATTCCTGAAATTCTGCGCCGCCGCCGCCTCACTCATGGCGCTGCCCCCGGGTATGGCGCCGGCGATCGCCGCGGCGCTGGGCAAGCGCACCCGACCAGCGGTGATCTGGCTGTCGTTCCAGGAGTGCACCGGCTGCACCGAATCGCTGACGCGCTCGCATTCACCCACCGTCGAGAACCTGATCTTCGATCTCATCTCGCTCGATTATCATCACACCCTGCAGGCCGCCGCCGGCGAGGCCGCCGAACGCGCACGGGAACAGGCCATGGCCGAGCCCGGCTACCTGGTCCTCGTCGACGGATCCATTCCGACCCGGGACGGTGGCATCCACTCGACCATCGCCGGCATCACCAACCTGCAGATGTTGAAGGACACGGTGGAGAATGCCGCGGCGGTGGTCTCGGTCGGCACCTGCGCGGCCTTCGGCGGTATCCCCAAGGCCGCCCCCGACCCGACCGGCGCACTGGGCGTGCAGGCGCTGATGGAGCGGGGCCTGATCGCACGCAAGCCGCTGATCAATGTCTCCGGCTGTCCACCCATCCCGGTGGTGATCACCGGTGTGCTGGCGCACTATCTGACCTTCGGCGAGATCCCTGCGCTCGACCGGCACGGCCGGCCGCTGATGTTTTTCGGTGAAACCATCCACGACCGCTGCTACCGCCGGCCGTTCTACGACCAGGGCAAATTCGCCAAGACCTTCGACGACGAGGGTGCACGCAAGGGCTGGTGTCTGTTTGAGCTCGGCTGCAAGGGGCCAACGACCTACAACGCCTGCGCGACCAAGAAATGGAACCAGGGCACCAGCTTCCCGATCGAATCCGGTCACGGCTGCATCGGCTGTTCCGAGCCGGATTTCTGGGATGCCGGCAGCTTTTACCAGGCGCTGTCCATGCCCGCCGACCCGCTCACCTATGTGGCGGGCGCGGCGGTGGCCGGGGTCGCCGTCGGCGCCGCGGTGGCGGTCGCCAACCGTGCCAAGAAGGGCGCGGCCAGGGCGCAGCACAAGACGACCACCCTCGCGGATCTGGAGAAATGACATGCATGCGCTGCAATTTCTGACCTGGGTCCGCGGGCCGGGACTGAATCTCGCCATCGGCATCTTTCTCCTGGGCGTGGTCTGGCGCCTGCTGGAGATCTACAGCCTCGGCCGCAAACCGGATCTGTCCGTAGCACGGTCGGTCGCCGGGGCCTCGGGTCTGCACACGGTGTTGCGCCGGTCATTGCCGCCGCCCGGCATGCTGAAGCGCTCGCCCCTTAGCTATATCGGCGGCTACATCTTCCATATCGGTCTGGCCGTCATCGTGTTCCTGTTCGCGCCGCACATCCTGCTGATCGAGGACCTCACCGGGCTGTCCTGGCCGGCACTGCCGTCCCCATTGATCGATCTGGTGACGGTGGTGACCCTGGCAGCCATGCTGCTGGTGCTGGTGGATCGGCTCGCCAAGCCGGTCAAGCGCTACCTGTCCACCTTCCAGGACTACTTCAGCTGGGCAGTGACCTTCCTGCCGGTGCTGACCGGCTACCTGGCGGTCAAGCACCTGTGGCTGCCATACACCAACCTGCTGGCGCTGCACATCCTCAGCGTCGAGATCCTGCTGGTGGCGCTGCCGTTCACCAAGCTGTTCCATACCTTCACCCTGTTCGGCTCGCGCTGGTACAACGGCCGGGTCAACGCCCACAAAGGGGTGCCCGTATGAGCGCCTCCCTGGAAAGGGGTGTCAGCGTCCTGAAAGAGATGATCGACGCGCCCATCGCCAGCTACTTCGAGAGTTGTGTGCACTGCGGCCTGTGTGCCGAGGCCTGCCTGTTCTACACCGAGACCGGCGATCCGAAATACACACCCATCCACAAGCTCGAACCGCTGCGCCGCATCTACCAGCAGGAGTACACGCTGCTGGGCCGTCTGGGCAAGGCACTCGGCCTGTCCAAACCTGTTACCGACGCCGAGTTGGAGGAGTGGAAGGAACTGGTCTACGACAGTTGCACGCTGTGTGCCCGCTGCTCTCTGGTCTGTCCGGTCGGCAACGACATCGTCTACATGGTGCGCAAGTTCCGGGAAGGTATGGCGGTATCCGGACACGCACCTGCCGGCATGATCAGCGCCACCACCCGGGCCGTGGAGATCGGCAGCCCGATGGGCGTGCGCCTGCCGGCGCTGCAGGCACAGATGAAGCACATCCAGGCGGACACCGGTATCGAGATCCCCATGGATGCGCAGGGCGCCGAATACATGGTGCTGCTGTCCTCGATGGAGATCATGAGCTTCCCCGAGTACCTGGGCGCCATCGCCAAGATCATGCAGCAGGCGGGCAAGACCTGGACCCTGTGCTCGACCGCCTTCGAGGCCACCAATTCAGGTATTCAGATCGGCAGCTCGGATATCGCCAGGCTGATCGTCGCGCGCATCGTCGACGGAGCGGAGCGCCTCGGCGTCAAGACGGTGATCAGCCCCGAGTGCGGTCACGCCTACACGGCCCTGCGCTGGGACGGTGCCAACCTGATCGGCCGGCCGTTCCAGTTCAAGGTCCTGCACATCCTGGAGGTGCTGGACGAATTCCGTATCCAGGGCCTGCTCAAGACCGAAGGCTTCGAGACCGCGCGCACAACCTTCCACGACCCCTGTCAGCTGGTGCGTCGCGGTGGCGTCATCGATCCTCCACGCCACCTCATGCAGATGGTGACCCGGGAGTTCGTCGAGATGGACGACCCCGGCAAGTACAACTGGTGCTGTGGCGGCGGCGGCGGTGTCAGCGCCATCGAGGAGGCCGAAGACCTGCGGCTGGAGGCCTTCAAGATCAAGAAGCGGCAACTGGAGAAGACCGGCGCCAAGACCGTGGTGACTGCCTGCGCCAACTGCCGCATCCTCCTGGAGGAGGGCTTGGAACACTATCAGATGGACATCCCGGTCGTCGGCCTCACGGAGATGATCGCCGAACACCTGGCTGGGAAATGATCACCGTGATGGAGAGTGTCCTGGCAGGCATCCCGGATGGCCACGCAAGCACACGGCATGCAGAACGAAATCGGAGTTTTTCCGCCTCTTCATAGGTGCTTCCGCGACGATCGCGTGCTTCATCGGACAGCGGTGCAAACGATCCGGACAAGCGTTTCCTGATACAAGGATAAGACCATGAGTACTTCACAACGCGTTGTCGTCGATCCCGTCACCCGCATCGAGGGCCACCTGCGCATCGAGGCGGAGACCGATGCCGAGGGCCGCATCACCCGGGCGTCCAGTGCCGGTACCATGGTGCGCGGCATCGAGATCATCCTGCGCGGCCGCGATCCGCGTGACGCCTGGGCCTTCGCCCAGCGCATCTGCGGCGTGTGCACCCTGGTGCACGGCATCGCCTCGGTGCGCGCCGTGGAGAATGCCCTGCAGTACACCATCCCGCCGAACGCCCAGCTGATCCGCAACCTCATGATCGGTGCGCAGTTCGCGATCGATCATGTCATGCACTTCTATCATCTGCATGCGCTCGACTGGGTGGACGTGGTGTCGGCACTGAAGGCCGATCCCAAGGCGACCTCGGCGCTGGCACAGTCGCTCAGTCCCTATCCGAAATCGTCGCCAGGCTATTTCGCCGACGTGCAGAAGAAACTCAAGACCTTCATCGAATCCGGGCAGCTCGGCATCTTCAGCAACGGCTACTGGGGTCACCCGGCCTACAAACTGCCGCCCGAGGCGAACCTGATGGCCGTGGCGCACTATCTCGATGCACTCGCCTGGCAGCGCGATGTCGCGCGCCTGCATACCATCTTCGGTGGCAAGAATCCGCACCCGAATTTCGTCGTCGGCGGCGCGCCCACGGCCATCAGCGGCATGGACCCTCAGGGTGGCGGCCGTGGCAAGGGCCCGCACTATCGCGGCGGCCTGGGAGCGACGGCGGTGAACATGACCGGTCTGCAACGCGTCAAGGAGATCATCGATGCGATGCGCACCTTCATCGACCAGGTCTACGTACCGGACACGCTCGCCATCGCCTCGTTCTACAAGGACTGGGCAACACAGGGCGAGGGTGTCGGCAATTTCCTCACCTATGGCGATTTTCCCGAGCAGGGCATGGGCGACCCGAGTACCTTCCTGGTACCGGCCGGCGTGATCGTCGGCCGTGACCTGTCCAATATCCAGGAGATCGATCTGAATGCGGAAGATCAGATCGAGGAGTACGTCGCCCACGCCTGGTATACATACAAGGACGGCAAGGCGGCCGGTCTGCATCCGTTCAAGGGGGAGACCGAGTTCGAGTACACCGGCCCCGAGCCGCCCTACGAGCACCTCGACACCGACGGCAGCTATTCCTGGATCAAATCACCGCGCTGGCGCGGCAAGGCGGTCGAGGTCGGGCCGCTGGCACGGGTGCTGATGCTGTACGCCAACGGCCACGCGCAGACACGCGAGTTGGTGGACTCGACCCTGCGTACGCTGGACCTGCCGGTGCAGGCGCTCTATTCCACGCTCGGTCGCACCGCGGCCCGTGCCCTGGAGACCAAGATCATCGTCGACGCCATGGGCACCTGGTATAGCAATCTGATGGCCAACATCAAGGCCGGCGACGTGCGCACCTTCAACGAACAGAAATGGGATCCATCCACCTGGCCCAGACTCGCCAAAGGCGTCGGCTTCATGGAGGCCCCACGCGGTGCGTTGGCCCACTGGGTGGTCATCAAGGATGGCCTGATCGACAACTACCAGACGGTGGTGCCGAGTACCTGGAACGCCGGCCCACGTGACGCCCAGGGTCAGGACGGCCCCTACGAGGCGGCACTCGCCGGCCACCAGCTGTACGACCCCAAGCAGCCCATCGAGATCCTGCGCACCATCCACAGCTTCGACCCCTGCATCGCCTGCGCCGTGCACGTGACCGACCCGGAGGGCGAGGAACTCATCAAGGTGAAGGTGCGGTGAGTGAGGCGTGAGGCGTGAGGCGTGAGGAGAAAAACCAATCTAGCCACGGAAGCACACGGAACAACACGGAAAAATGTGGAAGGATCTTATGGCTAAAAGGCCATCCGCAGTATGGCACGGGCACCGGACTGATGACGCCGTGTGCGATCGGCCTTTGGCCGCGCGTGGTTTGTCGGGGGCAACATACTGCAGGACGTGTGCTGCTTCAGGCGGCCCCACCCACGTGAGGGGTGTTACTTGTAGAATTGTTCCGTGTTGTTCCGTGTGCTTCCGTAGCCAAAAAAGGGTTCGGGTTTTTCTCCTCACGCCTCACTCCTCACTCACCCAACCGGAGACTGAATCATGCGAAAGATCTACACCCTACTGACGCTGCCGGGACTGATGCTGCTGGCGCCGGTGGCGGGCGCGCACACCCTGGGTGTCGAGGGCGCGGGGTTCGCGGCCGGTGTCGCCCACCCCCTGGTCGGACTGGATCACCTGCTCGCACTGCTGGGTGCCGGTCTGTGGGCGGGCTGGTTGGGCGCACGCGCGCGGTACCTGCTGCCGGGCGGGTTCCTCGCCGGCATGCTCGGCGGGGTACTGCTCGCCTGGGGTGGTGTCGGCCTGCCCGGGGTCGAACCCATGATCGTGCTGTCGGTGCTGTTGTTCGGCCTGCTGGCGGCCTCGGCCGCACGGCCCTCGGTCGGGCTCGCCAGCGTGCTGCTGTGTGTGTTCGCGCTGTTCCACGGGCAGGCACACGGTACGGAATTGCCACAGACTGCCGACCCGCTTGCGTACGTGCTGGGCCTGCTGCTCGCCTCCGCGGCGGTGCAGCTGGCTGCGGCCCGCCTCGCTGACGGTGTGCGCGGTGGACGTTTCTCCACGGTCGTGCGGGTGGCCGGTGGCGCCGTGGCGGCGCTGGGTGGCGGTTGGTTGATCGGTGGCTGACGGTGATCGTCATGCCCACCGCAACCCGGGCCTCAGCATGAAGCGCCGTCACCTGCTGCTCATCCTCAGCGCACTCCCGCTCGCCAGCTGCGTCGGCCTCGGACTGCGCGAACCGCTGCAGGTATCGGTCGCCGGCATGGAGCCGCTGCCGGGCGAGGGGATGGAGGCACGCTTCGTCCTCAAGCTGCGCGTGCAGAACCCCAATGAAACGCCGCTGGACTTCGATGGCGTGGCGGTCGATCTGGAACTGGGCGGCAAGGATTTCGCCAGCGGGGTCAGCGACCAGCGTGGCCATGTGCCGCGCTACGGTGAGACACTGATCGCCGTGCCCGTCACCGTCCCGGCGACGGCCATCCTCCGTCAGATCTTCGGTATCGCCACCGCCGGCAAGCCGCCCGCCAAGCTCGACTACCGCCTGCGTGGCCACCTCGGTGGTATCGGTCTGGGTGCTGGGCGCTTCGAGTCGGAGGGTGAGCTGTCGCTGCCGCTGGAGCCACGCCGCGACGACTAGGAGTCTGTTGTCAGGGCGTGCTGTGAAATACCGTCAGAAAAATCCCGAGTCGCTCAGCCGCGCGCCATGATCGCGCGCGCCAGCGTATCGAAATCGATGGGTCCGGTGGTGTCGATGACGATACGGTGGCGCTGTTCATCGAGGGTCAGCGGTTCGGCGCTGGCCAGCTGATGGTCGAGTACGGCCAGGGTCGCCTCGGAGGCGTCACGCTCGTCGCGGTGGCGGCGGGTGATGCGTTCGCGCAGCACGGCCTCGGGGGCCTGCACGTCGAGCAGCACCCAGGGGACGCCGGCGACGGCGGCGAAGCGCTGCAGCGGCGCGCGCTGGCTGCGCAGCAGGCAGGTTGCGTCGATGATCGCCGGGAAGCCGGCATCGAGAATCGGATAGGCCAGCGCCTGCAGGCGCTGATAGGTCTTGCGGGTGATCCCGGGGCTGTAGGCGCCGCTGGCGATACCGCTGTCGGTGGCCTCTTCCGGCGCCATGCCCAGCAGGCGGCGACGTTCGACGTCGGAACGGATGCGGATGGCACCCAGGGCCTCGACCAGTTGCCGCGCCAGCCAGCTCTTGCCGGAGCCCGACAGTCCGTGCATCAGGATCAGCGGGGCGGGTGCCGGGTTGGCGCAGTAGCTGGCCGCGCGGTCCAGATAGCCCGCGAATGTGGCCAGTTCCTGCGCCCGGTGGCCCGGGTCCCCCGCGTGCTGATGCGCGGCGATGGCGGCGACCTTGGCACGCACCAGCGCACGATAGACGAGGTAGTAGCGGAACAGGTTCAGCGACTGGTAATCGTTGGCAGCTTCCAGATAGTTGTTCAGAAAGCGCCGCGCCAGGGCCCGGTGGCCGCGATGATCGAGATCCATATAGACGAAGGCGATTTCGCTCAGGGGATCGATCCAGCGCAGATCCGCGGAAAACTCCAGCGCATCGAACAGCACCACACGGTCGTCGATCAGGGCCATATTGGCCAGGTGCATGTCACCGTGACACTCCCGGATCCAGCCCTCGCGGCGGCGCAGTTCCAGATCCTCACGGATTTCCTCGCCGGCCGTCATGCTCCAGACATGCAACGGCGGCAGGCGCAGGAGCAGCTCCCGATCGTCACAGTGGGCCTGGATCTGCTTGAAATTCTCGATGACGCGTGCCTCGATGCCCGCCGGCGTGCCGAAGGGACCGTCGGCGGCGGCCACCGCCGCACGGCGGTGAAAGGCCGCGACGTCGGTCGCCAGCTGATCGATGTGGTTTTCGCCGAGCCCGCCGCGGTCGGAGACGAGGTCCAGGCGGGCATCCACGGCGAACTGGCGCATGCGCACGGCGTATTCGATGGCGGGGCCCTCTCCGTCCAGGACCGGGTGCTCCGGGGTGCCGGTGATGGCGACCACGGCCTCGTACAGTTCCGGGGCGAGACGCCGGTTGAGGCGCAGTTCTTCGTGACAGTAGAAGCGCCGCTTCTCCAGGGTGCTGAAGTCCAGGAAGCCCAGGTCGACCGGCTTCTTGAACTTGTAGGCATAGGTGCCGGTCAGCAGGACGAAGGAGATGTGGGTCTCCAGGAGCGTAAAGCCGTCCACGGGATGCGGGAAGCCGTCCGGCCGCTGCAGGGCGGCGAGCAGGCGCGGGAGGGCGGGGCCTGCGACCGGCTGCCCGTGGCCCTTCGATGTGTCTGGCCTGCGCTGATCGGTCGTACCCAAACAAGTGTCCTCTACAGGCCCGGGCGTCGTGACGCAGACGCGATTGCATCGCTACGGTCCCGCCGATGCTGCGCACATGGTAAGCGGCCCCCTATCCATCACATTGATGCCGATCAATAAAGACGGTGTTGATCACGGTCTTTCTGACGGTGTGCGGACGGGTGCAGGATGTTTTGACGTGCAGCGTGTCATTTGTCTGGATTGACCGCCGGGCACGCACGCGCCGCCGGCACGGGCAGCCCAGGAGCTGGTCAGCAGATGCGCGGCAGGGGGTCGTCTTCGAGTTCGTCGAGGATGCGCTGGCCGCCGAGTTCCGTATGCAGCACCACCTGTCGAACGCCCGTCTCGATGCGCCCGATGACCTGTGCCTGCTCGCCACCCGGAAGTCGCCGCAGCATCTGGGCCGCGGCCTCGGCCTGGTCGGCGGAGATGACCGCCACCACGCGACCTTCGCAGGCGAGGAACAGGGGATCGTAGCCGAGCATGTCGCAGACGGACTGTACCGGGTCGCGGATCGGGATCTGCCGCGCCTGCAGGTGCAGGCCCATGCCGGTGGCGTGCTGGATTTCGTGGCACACCGTGGCCAGGCCGCCGCGGGTCGGGTCGCGCATGAAGCGCAGGCCAGAGAACTCCAGCAGCGCGCGTGTCAGCGGCAGCACGCTGGCGGCGTCCGAGCGCAGGTCGCCGCGCAGGCCGAACTGCTCGCGTGCCAGCATCACCGCAATGCCGTGATCGCCGACCGGTCCGCTGACCAGGATCGCGTCGCCGTCGCGGATCTGGTTCAGTCCCAGCAGCGGCCCGGGCAGGCGCGTGCCGATGCCGGTGGTGGCCAGATACAGTCCGCCACCCTCACCGCGGCGCACGACCTTGGTATCGCCGGCGGCCACGCGCACACCGAGCTCCTGCGCCGCGCGCGCCAGGCTGGCGACGACGCGGTCCAGCACCGCGATCTCCAGGCCTTCCTCGATGAAGGCGTTGAGGCTGAGATAGCGCGGCACCGCCCCGGCCACCGCCAGGTCGTTGGTGGTACCGTGCACCGCCAGTGAGCCGATATCGCCGCCAGGAAACTCCAATGGCTGCACCGTGAAACCATCGGTGGTGAACAGCAGTTCGCGCGCCTCCAGTGTCAGCGTTACCGCATCCGCCTGGGTGTCCAGCGACGGATTGCCGAGGTGCCGTGCAAAGACACCCTCGATCAGCTCGCGCATGTAGCGTCCACCGTTGCCGTGGGCGAGGGCGATGTGGGTATCGGTCAGCGGTGTGGACATGCGGTGCTCCGGTTCTGGGCTGCTGGATTCATGTATCAAGAGCTTCCGACACGAAGGTGCCGAAGGTACGCGAAGGAAAATATGAGGCGGAGATCACGACGGTCCCATAAACCCAAAAGCCGCATTTGCCACGGAAGCACACGGAAAAACACGGACAAGGCCACAGGCTTCACACAATCGCCCACGCCACCGACCAGGCGCTGGGACAGGGCTTCGCTCGCAATGACGGTACGACGAATTAATCAGAGATTCCTCAGTGTTATTCCGTGTGCTTCCGTGGCAAATGAGTTTTTCAGGGTAATAGCTATGGGATGGCAGTGGGTGAAGATATGAATTTTCTTTCTTGCCGCCAACAGGAAAATTTTTCTTTTCATATTCTCTCATGGGTATCTTTGTGCGCCTTAGCATCGACATCATTGCGCGTCGACAGACAGCACCTCCATCACCTGCCCGAAGCTGATGCCGGCGTCGTTGCAGGGGATGCGGCCGGGCAACTCTACCCGAAAACCGGCCGTGTGGAGTTCGGCGCAGGTGAGTTCGGCCAGCAGGGCGTTCTGAAACACGCCGCCGGTCAGGCCGACCCGGGTGAAGGCGTGTTCCCGGGCGAGCCGTTCGGCCTGGCGGCGGATAGCACGTGCCAGGCTCGCGTGGAAGTCTGCGGCGCGCTGCGCGACGGGCCGGACCGGGTCGCGCAGGCGGGCGAGCAGCGGTGCCCAGTCGGTCTGCCACAGACCATCGTCCGTCCGTTCCAGCGGCACTTCGATGGCCGCGCCGTCCACGCCGGTGGCGAGCGCCTCCAGGTACATGGGACCCTGGCCCTCGAAGCTGCCGCGCTGCAGGATGCCGGTCAGGCTCGCGGCGGCGTCGAACAGGCGCCCCGCGGCGCTGCTTGGCGGTGCGTTGAGACCCCGCTCCCAGGCCCGGTGCAGCAGTTCACCGTCGGCGTACGGGGGCTGAAAGGGCGTATCGGTTTCCCAACACACGGCCGCGGCGCTGCGCCAGGGTTCGCGTCCGGCCTGGTCGCCGCCCGGCAGGCGGAACGGCCGCAGCCGCGCCACACGGTGCCAGTCACCCGGACGACCGTGCAGCGTCTCGCCGCCCCAGAGCGTGCCGTCTGCGCCATAGCCCGTGCCGTCCCAGGTGAACATCAGCCAGCCCGTGTCAGGATCACCCGCGGTTTCGAACTCGCCGGCGAGCGCCGAAGCGTGGGCATGGTGATGCCAGACCGGAGTACAGGGAAGCGCCTGCGCCTGCGCCCAGCGTGTCGTGGTGTAACCAGGATGGGCATCGTGGACGATGCGCGCGGCCTGGATGCCGTAGAGGCGCTGCAGGTCGGCGGCCACCTGTTCGAAGACGGCCAGGCCGCGCGGCGTGCCCAGGTCACCGATGTGCGGCGAGAGCACCGCACGCTCGTCCCAGGCCAGACAGACGGTCAGTTTGAGATGACCACCCACGGCCAGTACCGGCTCCGCGAGTGTGCGCGGCAGTTGCAGCTCCAGCGGCGCGCAGCCGCGTCCCAGGCGCACGGGCCGCGGTCGGCCGGCGATGCGGCGGAACACCGGATCATCGGCGGGCCGCACGATCGGCCGGTCGTGGTGCAGGAAGGCAGCGGCGACCTGGGCAAGACGCGCCTGTGCCTCGGTGTTGTCGGTGAGCACCGGCTCGCCACTGAGATTGCCCGAGGTCATCACCAGTGGCGCCGCGAAGGCGCGGCACAACAGGTGCTGCAGCGGCGCGTAGGGCAGCAGTACACCGATCTCGTTGAGCTGCGGCGCGATGTCGGCGACGAGTGCGCAGCCGGCGCGTTTGCGCACCAGCACGATCGGCCGCATCGGACTGCACAGCAGCTCGCGTTCGTCGGGGTGTAATTCGACACAATGTTCCAGCGCATCGAGATCCGGAAACATCACCGCCAGGGGCTTCGCCGGCCGCGGTTTGCGCGCCCGCAACGTCGCGACCGCCGCCGCGTTACCGGCATCGCAGACCAGGTGGTAGCCGCCCACGCCCTTAATGGCGACGGTGCGTCCGGCACGCAACGCGGCCAGCGTCGCGTCCAGCGCCGCGGCATTGCCTTGCAGGGTTCCGGCAGCGCCGTTGAAGCTCAGCCGCGGGCCGCACGCGGGACAGGCGCTGGGTTCGGCATGGAAGCGACGGTCGAGCGGATCGTGGTATTCGCGCGCGCAGTCGGGACAGAGCGGGAAACCGGCCATGCTCGTGTTGGGGCGGTCGTAGGGCAGACGCTCGATCAGCGTGTAGCGTGGCCCGCACTGGGTGCAGTTGGTGAACGGATAGCGGAAGCGACGGTCTTCGGGGTCATCGACCTCACGCAGACAGTCGGCACAGGCGAAGTAATCCGGTGGGACATGGATGTGCGGCCTTGCGGTCGCGGCGCTCGCGTGGATTGCAAAGCCGCTCAGACCGCAGGGCTCGGCCACGGCCACTGTGGCGATGCGCGGCTGCGCGAGCGGTGGTGCCTGCGTGATCAGCGCCGCGGCGAAACGATCCAGCAGTTCGGCGCGCGCCTCGGCGAAGATCTCCACCTCACCGAGGCGATTACGGACCCAACCGCTCACGCCCAGGGCCTGTGCGAGCCGATAGACGAACGGCCGGAAACCCACGCCCTGCACCCGACCGGTGAGTGTCCACCGGCGTGCCGCGAGCGCAGACCGCTGATCGGGCGGGTCGGTGGGCGATTGCAGCCTGGTGGGCACGCACGGCTCCGGGGGTGGGACACGTATCCATAGTACTGGAATCGCGCATCCTTGCGCACGAATGCAGTGGCCCGTATCGATGGCCGTCGGGAACGGATGGCCGCCGGCCGGCGGGTGCGGGGAGAAGGCCCGTAGGGCCGGCGGTACGCGACGGGTGTGGTATCGTCCGGCCATCGCAAGACAGGACGGTTCGGGTGACATGTCCGACAGCTACGACGACATCCCCTATCAGAGTATCCCCTTCACCGACACGCAGCCGGAGAATCTCGCCGTGCTGGGGCGGTTGTTCGGGCTGGACACGCCCGATCCGGCGCGTGCGCGGGTGCTGGAACTCGGCTGTGCCAGCGGTGGCAATCTGCTACCGCTGGCGTTTTATCTGCCGGGAGGGCGTTACCTCGGCATCGAACTGTCGGCGCGGCAGGTGGAGGACGGCCGGCAACTGATTGCGGCACTGGGGCTCGACAACATCCGCATCGAGCAGGGCGATATCCTCGAACTGGATGGCACCCTTGGTGAGTTCGACTACATCATCACCCACGGCGTGTATTCCTGGGTACCGCCGGAGGTGCAGGCGCGCATCCTGGACATCTGTGCACGACACCTGGCACCGCACGGTATCGCCTATATCAGCTACAACACCTGGCCCGGCTGGCATATGCGCGGCATGCTGCGGGAGATGCTGCTGCGGTATACGCAGGCTGCGGCCTCGCCCGGCGAGCGCCTGGCGCGTGCCCAGAAGTTACTGCAGGAGTTTCCCGCCGCGCTGGCGCACACTGACGCCTTGCCCGCGCAGTATCTTCAGAATGAAATCCGCCGTCTGCAGGAGGCCCATCCGAGCTATCTGTATCACGAGTATCTGGAGCGCTGTAATCAGCCGCAGTACGTCAGCGAGTTCATTGCGGCGGTTGAGGGTCAAGGCCTGCAGTATGTCTGCGACGCCGATCTCAAGAGCATGTTTCCCTCCGTGCTGGGTCCGGTCGCAGAGCAGTGGCTGGAGCAATTCGATGAGTTGGCGGAACAGGAACAGTACGTCGATTTTCTGGTCAACCGGTCGTTCCGGCAATCGCTGCTGTGCCGTGCCGACGCGCCGCTGCAGCGCGAGATTGAGCTGGAGACGCTGGAGCACCACGCATTCTTCGCGGATCTGCGGCCGCCGGCGCAGTCCGATCTGTGCAGCGATCGAGCGCAGGCATTCACGACCGTGGACGACAAGCCGGTCGAGGTGAGTCATCCGCTCGCCAAGGCCGCACTGCTGGAACTGGAGGGGTGTTATCCGGATGCGCTCACGTACGCAGCCCTGTTCGCCCGGGCGGCGGCCCGGGTGCGGGCGGCGGGCAACACCGCGGCGGCGGACGATACCAACGGCCTGCTGACCGAGCTGTTCCTGCTGTTCGCCCATCAGGCGGTCGGCATGACACCGCTGCAGCGGTGTTTTCACAAAACCCCCGCGGCACGGCCACAGGCACACCGGCTGGCACGCGCCCAGGCTGCCGCCGGACTGGCCCATGTCGCGACGGCACGCCATTCCAGCCTCCTGCTGGACCCGTTCTCGACCCGGTTGCTGGACTACCTCGACGGTACGCGCGACATCACCCAGCTCGCCCGTCAGCTCACGGCTGACATCCGTCAGGCGCGCCTGATGCTGCCAGACCTCAAACCAGCGACACCGAAACAACTGCAGACCCAGGTGCGCGCCAACATCGAGCGCTGCCTGCGGCTGTTCGCGCGGCAGGGGGTGTTGGAGGGGAGTGAGGCGTGAGGCGTAAAAGACAAACCCTTTTTAGCCACGGAAACACACGGAACAACACGGAAAAAATAGTAATGTAAAAGCCCAGTGCTCAAGCTGAGCGATCACTGGGTGGGGTTTGTCGATTGAATTCTGCCGTGGATCAATGGAGTCAGGCCCCATGATCTCGGCAGACCGGTAGGGTGCGTCGAGGCGCAGCCTGACGCACCGGGTTCCACGCCACGGTGCGTCGCTGGCGCCGACGCACCCTACACGCCCGATTCCTCGCAGGCGCGGAACGAGCCGGGAGTCTGCCAAGGGGACACATGAAACAACACTGAAAAATACCTAAGGTATCTGACTTTATTCATCCCGGTGAAGGTGCCTGGACCCGCAGGGTGAGGTACCCATAATGAAGCGCGCAGGGCTTCTATGGGCGCAGCGACGCGGCACCAGCGAGCTTGCGAGCGCAGAACACCCGCAGGGCGGCCCCGCAGGGGTGAGCGCAGCGAATAATCTCCAAGCTGTTGATCTACCGTAGGAGGAGATTGCTTCGCTCGCAATGACGGCACGATGAATTAATCAGAGGTCCCTTGGTGTCTGTATGGCCCCGGCCCGTGCCGCCGGTTGCCGGCCCTGACATGTGTTACGCCGGGTTTTCACAATGAATTTTTTCCGTGTTGTTCCGTGTATTTCCGTGGCTAAAAAGGGTTTGTCTTTTACGCCTTACGCCTCACGCCTCACGCCTCACTCACCCACCCCTCACTCCCACCACAGACTCAGCCACGGCACATAGGTGACGATCAGCAGCCATAACAGCATGATGCCGAGGAAGGGCAGGGCGGCGATGAACAGCGACAGGCATGGCTTGCCGAAGCGCTGGCTGGCGATGAACAGGTTGATCCCAACCGGCGGTGTGCAATAGCCGAGCTCCAGATTGGCCAGCAGGATGATGCCCAGATGCACGGGGTTGACACCGTACTGCAAGGCCAGGGGCAGGATCAGCGGGGTCAGCACGATGATGGCCGAGAAGATATCCATCACCGCGCCGACCAGCAGCAGGAAGAGGTTCAGCAGCAGCAGGAATTGCAGCGGGCTGTCGATGTTGCTGCGCATCCAGTCGAGCAGGCGCATGGGCAGCTGGGCGTCGATGAGGAGATTGGTCAGCCCCATGGCAATACCCAGGATGATGAGGATGCTGCCGATCAGCACGCTGGTCTCGCGCAGCACTTCCGGCATCTGCCGTAACGTGAGGCTGCGGTGGATGACGATCTCCAGCAACAGCACGTACGCCGCGGTGCCGGCGGCCGCCTCGCCCACCGTGACATAGCCGCCGAAGATGCCCCACACGACACCGACGGGCAACAGCAGATCCCACAGGCCCTCGCGCACGGCGCTGCGCAGCACCGCCAGCTCGAAGGCCTGGCAGGGGATGACATGGCGGATGCCGATCATGATGCAGAACAATCCCACCAGGACGAGCAGCAGCAGCCCCGGCAGCGCACCGGCCAGAAACAGGTCGTCGATGTTCACGCCGGCAACGATGCCGTAGAGCAGTACCGCCAGGCTGGGCGGGAACAGCAGGCCGATCGAACCCGATGAGGTCAGCAGACCCAGGCTGAAGCGCTCACGGTAGCCGACGGCGAGCAGCATGGGGAACAGCAGCCCGCCGAGCGCGAGGATGGTCACGCCCGAGGCGCCGGAAAAGGCCGTGAAGAAGGCGCTCGCCAGCAGCGCGACGACGGCGATGCCGCCCGGGACCCAACCGATCAGTGCGTTGAACAGCCGGACCAGGCGCTGGGGTGCGCCACCGGCCGCGAGGATCACGCCGGCGAAGGTGAACAGCGGAATGGCGGTCAGGTTGGGCGAGGCCGCCAGACGGTGCAGCTCGATGATGAGTACGGCCGGGTCGAGGCCGGTATCGTGCGCGGCCAGCAGCCCGCCGGCGCCGAGCGCGGTGAACAGTGGCAGGCCGAGCAGTGCGAGCAGGACGATGAGCAGGATCAGGACGGGTGTCATCGGGCGCTGCGTGGCGACGGGCCGAGCAGAAAGCCCAGCAGGAAATGGATGGCCAGCAGGCCGAAGCCGACCGGGATGACCAGGTTGAGCAGCACCTGCCAACGATCGTGCTGGGCAGCGTATTGCCAGGCATCCAGCCAGAAGCGCACCGCGGCATCGGTGAACAGGGCGCAGACCGCGGCGGCGACGAGTTGCAACGGCCGGTAGAAGCGGTCGAGCCGGCTGGTGTCGCACCAGGTCGAGACCACGTCGATGCGGATATGGCGGGCGGCGTCGGTGGCCAGCGCGGCGCCGAAGAACATGACGTACAGCACCAACTGCCGCGCGAGTGCGTCGACGGCCGGCAGGCCGGTATCGAAACCGTTGCGCGCGACCGTCTGGGCGAGCGTCAGCACCACCAGCAGCAGCAGACTCAGACCAGCGATGAGTGTCTCCAGGCCGGTCAGGCCGCGCCGCACGGCCTGGAGCAGGACGAGGAGGCCGCGCGGCACCTCAGTGCGCATGCGGTGCCGCGCCCGGGGCCTGGCCGACATCGTGTCCGGCATCGTGGCCGGCATCGTACCCGGCGGCCCGTCCGGCACGCAGCTGCTGCAACTGCTCCCAGGTGCGCTCGTAGAGCGCGCGTGGGATGTAGCCGTCGGCCGTCAGCTCGGTGGCGGCACGGTCGCGCAGGTCGGTCAGTTCCTGCCAGTTCACGGACCCCGGTGGCATCACTACCTGTACGCCTTCCTCCTTGAGCACCTCCAGGCTGCGGAGGTTGTCGGCCCGGGCGGTCTCGATGAGTTGCCGGCCGGTGGCCCGGCCGGTCTCCTCCAGCAGCGCCTGCAGGTCGGCGGGCAGGGTATCGAAGAAGCGGTTGGAGACGACCAATGCACCCATACCGTTGGCCATGGGGACATCGGTCCTGTAGGGCGTCTTGGTGAACCACTGCAGAGCGATGGCGGCCAGCGGTGTGGAGTAGACGGTGTCGATGAGGCCGGTGGACAGACTGGTGAACACATCGGTGATCGACAGCGGTACCGGTGCGAGCTTGCCGGCGCGGAACAGTGCCTCGCCGAGGGCGTCGCCCTGCCACAACCAGATGCGGCGCTGCTGCAGCTCATCGAAGGTTTCGATGGGGTACTGGGAAAAGAAATACACCGCGCCGACCTCCATCCAGCCCAGCAGCCGGTAGCCATGATCGCGGAAACCGCGTTCAAATTCCGGCGTGAAGGCCGCGCGCACGGCATCGACCTCGGCCGTGTTCTCGAACAGGAACGGCAGCTCCAGCACCCGTGCCGGCGAATACATCTGGCCGATGCCGTAGCCGGTGAAGGCGCCGCCGTGCAGCTGGCCAAAGCGCATCTTCTTGATGACGTCGGGTTCGTCGCCCTGCACGCCACCGGGATAGAACTTGAATTCCAGACGCCCCTGGCTGCGTACCTTCACCGTCCGGCCCCAGTCCTCCAGGAGGTTCATCCAGGTCGAACCGGGCGGGGCCAGCGTAGCGAACTTCAACGTGTATTCGGCCGCGCTCAGGTTCGAGGTCAGCAGTGCGAGACCGCACAGCAGTGCGATGCCCAGTCTGTGCATCAGAACCACTCCGATTCCTGGCGTAACAGCTGGCGGGCGCGCGCCTTGGCCACCTGATTGACGAGGGCCATTTCTGGGAAGAGGTCGTCCGGCGCGGCCAGCACCGCCGTGAGGCGGTCATGGAACCCCTGCCGGTCCAACAGCTGGCGGGCAAGGAACTCCGCCTGCAGGACATCCGCGATCAGCAGGCGTCCGTCGCTGGCGGCCCGCGCCCGGTCGAAATGGTGCGCGGCCTTCACGGGATCGCCACCGAGCATGGGCGCCCGGCCACCGAAATACACGCCGAAGAACAGGTGTGGTCCGCCGTAGTAATAGTTCTCGTCGAGTGCCAGCACGCGTCCCATGATGCTGGCCGCGCGCGTAAGCTGGGCGATACTGCGTGGGTCGGTGCGGTCGACGTCGGTACGTTTGGCCATGCAGGAGGCAGCCCAGAACAACGCCGGGACCTGACGCGCGCCGGCAGCTGCCAGGGCACTGCCCAGGGCAGCCTGCGGCGCCTCCTCGAGATCCGCCGCGAAGCCCTGGCGGTGCAGTGCGGCCTCGGCATGGTCCAGGCAGCGTGTGTAGAGGGTCGCCGCACGTGCCGGATCGTCCAGTTCGACGAAACTGTAGCTGTACCCGTAGAAACCCTGCGCCGCATACAGACGCAGCGTGACGTTACCGGGGTCCTCCAGGGCCATGCCTTCGAGCATCTTCAGCGTGGCGGGGATGGCGCTGCGTGCGAGCTCCAGATCGGTCTCGCGGTTCATCGCCTCCAGACCACCGTCCATCAGCGGCATGGCGCCGCGCACCACCAACTGGCCGGTGGTGCAGCCGCCGGCCAGCAGGGCCAGGGACAGCAGCACGGCTGCACGTCCCCAAAGGGTTTCATGCCCGGGGGGGGATGGTGTCATGCGCTCCTCCAGATGAAATCGCCGTCCCGTGTTGTATTATCCGCAACGGTTGAGAGTCACCTTAACGCATTTGTGGGACGATCCATAGCCAAGGAATCAGACTGATACATTTTCAATACGGAGACGCGGAGACGCGGAGATTGTCCGTGTTGAATCCTCACAGGATTTTCCCTGCACCTCGGTGTCGACTACGTTGATCAAACGGAGTTTCGCTGGGTGCCCGTCGGACTTGGGCTATCCCACCGGTGCAGTGGATCTGCCCCAAGTCCGACAGGTTCCTAGGCGAGCAGTTGTCGGAGCACGCCTTCGTATATTCGTGTGAGCCGCTCCAGTTCGTCCACGGCGACGCACTCGTTCACCTTGTGAATGGTCGCGTTCACGGGGCCGAGTTCGACCACCTGGGCACCGGTGGGGGCGATGAAGCGGCCATCGGAGGTGCCGCCGCTGGTGGACAGTTCCGTCTCCAGGCCGGTGACCGTGCGTATCGCGACGCGTACGGCGTCGACCAGGGCGCCGGCAGGGGTCAGGAAGGGCCCGCCGGAATGGAACCAATCGAGCCGATACTCGAGGCCATGCCGGTCGAGCAGGGTGTGCACGCGCTGCCTCAGGCTGGCCTCGCTGCTCGCGGTGGAATAACGGAAGTTGAACAGGACCTCCAGCGTGCCGGGGATGACGTTGGTCGCCCCGGTTCCCGCCTGGATATTGGATATCTGCAAGGTGGTTGGCGGGAAGAACTCGTTGCCATCGTCCCAGACCGCGGCCGCGAGTTCCGCGAGCGCCGGCAGGGCGCGGTGCACCGGGTTGTCGGCCAGCTGCGGATAGGCGACATGGCCCTGCACGCCGCGCACGCTCAGCGTGCCGGACAGTGAGCCGCGGCGGCCGTTCTTCACCACATCACCGGCCTGTTCGACGCTGGATGGCTCACCGACCAGGCACCAGTCGATCTTCTCGTTGCGTGCCTCCAGGGTCTCGATGACCTTGACCGTGCCCTCGGTGGCGCTACCTTCCTCGTCGCTGGTGATGAGAAACGCCAGTGTGCCACGATGATCGGGATGCTCGGCGAGAAAGCGTTCGCAGGCGGTGACCATGGCGGCGATGCTGCCCTTCATGTCAGCGGCACCACGGCCGTAGAGCAGCCCGGCGCGGACCTCCGGCCGGAAAGGCGGGGACGTCCAGGCGTTTTCCGGGCCGGGGGGCACCACGTCGGTGTGGCCGGCGAAGGCGAGCAGCGGGCCTGCCGTTCCGCGCCGCGCCCAGAGATTGGTCACCGCGCCAGAGTTCATGGGCTCCAGTGTGAAGCCGAGCGCAGCCAGGCGGGCGCCGATGAGCTGCTGGCAGCCCTGGTCGTCGGGGGTCACGGAGGGCCGTGCGATCAGCGCGCGGGCGAGTTCCAGGGTGGGGGACATGGGGTCAGCCTTTGAACAGGGTGTGATAACGGTCGGCGTCGAAACCGACCTCGAGGTGCCCGTCGACCTCCAGGACCGGGCGCTTGATCAGGGTCGGCTGTGCCAGCATCAGGGCCCGGGCGCTGCGGGCGTCGATCCCTGCGCGCTGCGCCGGCGGCAAGCGGCGCCAGGTGGTCCCTTTCCGGTTGAGCAGGATCTCCCAGCCGGCCTGTTCGGCCCAGGCGGCGAGAAGTGCGCTGTCGAGGCCGTCCCTGCGGAAATCGTGGAAGCGGTAGGCGATGCCTTGCCCGTCCAGCCAACGGCGTGCCCGCCGGACACTGTCGCAGTTGGAGATTCCATGAAGTTTTACCAGCATTTCATGCCCTTGCATCACTGCTGTCCCATAAACCAAAAATCGTATTTGCTACGGAAGCACACGGAAGGCACTGAAATGAAACCATGTCGCAGAAGTTCTGCCCCAGCACCTGGCGGGTGACATGGGCTGCCGTGTGAAGCATATGATCTTGTCCGTGTTTTTCCGTGTGCTTCCGTGGCTGAAGTCAGTGTTTTTAAAGTAAACGCTATGGGACTGTATTGTCCTTGCATATTTTTGTGGTCCACCGGGCCGCTAGTATCCCGTACCGGACGGTGGTGGAAAAGCCGTTGAATCTCAATAAAGCGATGGGATCGCTAGCCGCTACCCTGGGCTGGGAGAGCCGCAGCCGGGCCGGGTGCGGCCACACGGATGGCCCGAGACGACGACGACACGAGCTGATGCCGGACGCGCGATGCCCCGATCCCCGAACAATATTCCGACAGCGCTACCCCGAGATCCGCTCGAACGGCTCCTGGGCCCCGCCCCCACGGTGCATTTTCGCATATCCGCAGCGCCTGGCGTGCCCGGTGTGCCTGGTACATCCAGCGTCTCTGGTGCGGGCGGCGGGGGCGGCCGCTTCACCTGGATCAGCGGTAATCTGGCCGGCATGACGGGGCACGATCCACGGGACGCGCTGACCCCCGGCTGGTGGACGGGGCAGCTCCATCCCGACGATCGCGACCGCGTGCTCGCCACCTTCGACCAGCTGCCCCGTCGTGGCGAGCTGCAATGCGAATACCGTTTCTTCTGCCCGGCCACGAACGGCTACCGCTGGCTGCGCGACCACCGCCGTCTGCATGCGGATGGGCCGGGGGGCGGCGAGACCGTGGGTTCCTGGCTGGACGTCACCGAGTTGCACGGCCTGCAGGCCCGGCTGCACGAGCGCGAGCAGCTGTTGCGCAAGATCATCGAGACCGAGCCCGAATGCGTGAAGCTGCTCGATCTGGAAGGCCACATCCTGGAGATCAACCCCGCCGGTCTGGCCCTGTTGCAGAGTGACGACCCCGCCAATGTCATCGGTCAATCGGTGGAGCGGTTCATCGCGGCCGAGCACCAGGCGCGGCTGCGCGCCGCCACCCTGCGCGTCCTCGCCGGCGAGCCCGTCATACTGGAAATGGAGATCGTCGGGCTGCAGGGGCGTCGGCGTCGCGTCGAGCAGCATGCCGCGCCGCTGTATGGCCGCGATGGGCACGTCCGGTCGATCCTGGCGGTGGTACGCGATATCAGTGAGCGCGCCAACGCCGAGTCGCAGGTACATTATCTGGCGCACTACGACCTGCTCACGGGGCTGCCGAACCGCGCGCTGTTCCGTGACCGCCTGTTGCAGGCCATGGCCCAGGCGAAGCGCTCGGATACCCTGATCGCGGTGATGTTCGTCGACATCGACGACTTCAAGGACGTGAACGACACCCTCGGCCATGCCGTCGGCGACCAGCTCCTGAAGGAGATCGCCCAGCGTATCCGCTCCTGCATGCGGGAGTACGACACCGTCGCGCGCTTCGGCGGTGACGAGTTCGGCATCATCCAGACGGGTGTACAGACGGTGGACGTGGCGGCCGATCTGGCCGAGCGTCTGCTGATCCTGCTCGGCGAACCGTTCCACATCGAAGGGCACGAGATCCACAGTGGCGCTTCGATCGGCATGACCATCTATCCCTTCGACGATGCTCAGGCCGACGGGCTGCTGAAGAACGCCGACATGGCCATGTACAAGGCCAAACGCGAGGGCCGCAACCGTTTCCAGTTCTATGTCGCGGAGCTCAACGACATCATTCAGCGGCGCGCCACGCTGGAGCGCGATCTGCGTACGGCCCTGCAGGAGCAGCAGTTCCGGTTGCATTATCAGCCGCAGCTGGATCTCGCCACCGGCAGGGTCGTCGGTGTGGAGGCACTGCTGCGCTGGCGGCACCCGGACCGTGGCGAGATCTCTCCGGCGGAATTCATCCCGGTGGCGGAGAGCAGCGGCCTCATCATGCCCATCGGCGACTGGGTGCTGCGCACCGCCTGCCGTGAGGCTCGCGCCTGGCAGGACGCCGGCCTGCCGCCGGTGCGTGTGGCCATCAATCTCTCGGCCGTACAGTTCCGGCATCGCAACCTGCTCGACACCATCACTGCCGCGCTCATCGAGAGTGGTCTGGAGCCCTGCTGGCTGGAGGTCGAGCTGACCGAGAGCCTGATCATGCGTGACGTACACACGACCATCGACACCCTGCGGCACCTGCACGCGTTGGGTGTGCAGATCGCCGTGGACGATTTCGGTACGGGGTATTCCTCGCTCAGCTACCTGACGCGCTTCCCCGTCAGCAAGATCAAACTGGACCAGTCCTTCGTGCGCGATGTCGACAAGCGGGACGGCGCCGCCATCGCCCGCACGGTCATCGCGCTGGGCCACAGCCTGAATATGAAGGTGATGGCCGAAGGTGTGGAGACGGAATACCAGCTGCGCTTCCTGCGCGAGCACGTCTGCAACGAGGCGCAGGGCTACTACTTCAGCCGCCCGATGCCGGCCGGCGCCATTCAGCGCCTGCTGCGCGGTGCACTGCCCGCACTCGAGGCACGGGTGCTCGGTTGAGCAAACCCCGGTTGCATCGCGACCAGGGTTTCGGTCGGGTCCCCAGATTGGTTATTTCACCACGAAGGACACGAAGGACACGAAGGGATAATCATTGCAGAACCGGGTTGTCGATCGGGCTCGGTTGCACTCGCATCGAAATGTATTTGGCCACGAAACCACATCGAATGTAAAACCCATCCTGGCCTGACCCCTGTAGGAGCGGCATTCCTGCCGCAATCCCGGCAGGTCGCCTGCCCAGTCCAATCACTGCGTATTTCGCCATAAGAATTTCTTCGTGTCCTTCGTGTCCTTCGTGGTGAAAGGAATTGAGTATCAACAGCAGACAGCAGGCATGAACGACCAGCGCATCCGGGCGTATGTCGAACCCTTGGGTTCAGATCCCGCGCAGCAGCTCGTTGATGCCGACCTTGCCACGGGTCTTCTCGTCGACCTTCTTCACGATCACCGCGCAATACAGGCTGTACGTGCCGTCCTTGGAGGGCAGGTTGCCGGACACCACCACCGAGCCGGCGGGGACCCGGCCGTAGAGCACTTCGCCGCTCTCGCGGTCGTAGATCCTGGTGCTCTGACCGATGTATACACCCATGGAGATCACCGCGCCCGCCTCGACGATCACGCCCTCGACGACCTCGGAGCGCGCGCCGATGAAGCAGTTGTCCTCGATGATGGTGGGTGCGGCCTGTACCGGCTCCAGCACACCGCCGATGCCGACACCGCCGGACAGGTGTACGTTCTTGCCGATCTGTGCACAGGAGCCGACCGTCGCCCAGGTGTCGACCATGGTGCCAGCGTCGACGTAGGCACCAATGTTGATGTAGGAGGGCATGAGCACGGCGCCCGGCGCGATGTAGGCGCCCTTGCGGGCCGCCGCCGGTGGCACCACGCGCACCCCGGATTCACGGAACTGACGTGAGTTGTAGTCGGCGTACTTGGACGGCACCTTGTCGTAGTAGTTGGTGAAGCCGCCCTTCATGAAGTCGTTGTCCTCGATACGGAACGACAGCAGCACGGCCTTCTTCAGCCAGTGGTGCACCACCCACGTACCGTCGATCTTCTCGGCGACACGCACCTGACCGGCATCGAGCCGCTCGATCGCCTCCGACACCGCCTCCTTGACGTGCGGCTCGACGCTGCGCGGCGTGATATCGGCACGACGCTCGAACGCCTCTTCGATGATGGCCTGGATGTCGTTCATCTTCGATCTCCGCTGTTGATACTCAATTCTGTTAACCACGAAGGACACGAAGGAATATTCATTGCAAAACCGGTCTACCGATCAGGCTCGGTTGCACTCGCATCAAATTTCTTCGTGTCCTTTGTGTCCTTTGTGGTGAAATGGCCAATCTATACGCTTTCGCCATACGCCCGGATGGGCTGGTCGTTCATGCCTGCTCTTTGCTGTTGATACTCAGTTCTGTTAACCACGAAGGACACGAAGGGCACGAAGGAATATTCATTGCAAAACCGGTCTACTGATCAGGCTCGGTTGCACTCGCATCAAATTTCTTCGTGTCCTTTGTGTCCTTTGTGGTGAAATGACCAATCTATAAGCTCTCGACATACGCCCGGATGCGCTGCGCGGCCTCGGCGCAGTCCTCCAGTGGGGCGACCAGGGCCATGCGCACGTGGTCGCGGCCGGGGTTGATGCCGTGGGCATCGCGTGACAGGTAGCTGCCGGGCAGGACGGTGACGTTGTGTTGCGCGAACAGGCCACGTGCGAACTCGGTGTCGTCGATGGGTGTGCGCGCCCACAGGTAGAAGCCGGCGTCGGGCATGCTCACGTCCAGCACACCGTCCCCGAGACCCTCCAGGGTCCGCAGCACGGCGGCGAACTTCTGCCGGTAGCGTTCGCGGTTGTCGCGTACGTGCGCCTCGTCCTGCCAGGCGGCGAGGCTGGCGGCCTGGGTGGCCGGCGGCATGGCACAACCGTGGTAGGTGCGATAGCGCAGGAAGACCGCCATGAGGTCCGCATCGCCGGCGACGAAGCCGGAGCGCAGCCCCGGCAGATTGGAGCGCTTCGACAGACTGTGGAATACCACGCAGCGGCGGTAGTCGGTGCGGCCCAGGGTCGCGGCCGCGGCCAGCAGTCCGGTCGGCGCGGCGGCCTCGTCCGGATAGAGCTCCGCATAGCACTCGTCCGAGGCGATCACGAAGTCGTGGCGGTCGGCGAGCTCGATCAACTGCTGCAAGGTGGCGGTGTCCAGCACCGCGCCGCTGGGGTTGCCGGGCGTGCAGATGTAGACGAGCTGACAGCGCTCCCAGATCGCGGCCGGCACGGTACCGAAGTCCGGCCGGTAACCGGTCGCGGCGGTGGTGTTGTGGAACCAGGGCTCGGCGCCGGCGAGCAGGGCGGCGCCTTCGTAGATCTGATAAAAGGGGTTGGGCAGCACCACCCGCGGCGCACGGCTGCGGTCGATCACGGTCTGGGCGATGGCGAACAGCGCCTCGCGCGTGCCGTTGACCGGCAGCAGATGGCGCGCGGGGTCGATGCTGCCGGCGGGCAGGGCGAAACGCCGCGTGAGCCATGCGGCCATGGCCGCGCGTAGCGCGTCACTGCCGCGCGTCAGCGGATAGTTCGCCAGACCGTGCAGGTGGCTGATCAACTGCTCGGCCACGAAGTGTGGCGGCGGGTGCGTGGGTTCGCCGATCGACAGGTTGATGTGCGTCAGCGCGGCCGGGGGTGTGACTCCGGCCTTGAGTCTGGCCAGGCGCTCGAACGGGTAGGGGAGCAGGCGCTGCAGATCGGGATTCATGGGATGGTGCACAGTACTCGACTGAGGCGCGGCCGCGGCTGCGCCGGGGTACCGCGTGCGGTGGGCTGCAGCGCGGCGGCAAACCCACTATCCTGCGGCCGGTCGTCCAAAGAGCCGCGAGTATACGGGAAGCCCTGACCTTGACGAAACCCGCCGCCGTCTTACCGGTCTTCAGCCTGCTGCTCGCCGCGACCCTGTGGGGCGTGATCTGGTATCCGCTGCGCCTGCTGGAGACGGCCGGCCTGGGGGGGCTGTGGACGACGCTGGTGATCTACGCGGCGGCCCTGCTGCCCGGGTTCGTGCCGCTGGCGCGGCGCTGCGGTGAGCTGCGTCTGCAACCGGGTGCACTGCTGGTGCTGGCGCTGGCCGCGGGCTGGTGCAACGTGGCCTTCATCCTGGCAGTGCTGGAAGGCACCGTGATGCGCGTGCTGCTGCTGTTCTATCTCTCGCCCATCTGGGCCGTGCTGCTGGCCTGGCTGCTCCTGGGGGAGCGCTTCACCCGCCGGGTGGTCGGGGTCTTCGGCCTGGCGTTGGCCGGCGCGCTGATCATGCTGTGGGACCCGGCCATCGGCACGCCCTGGCCGAGCGGGCCCGGTGACTGGCTGGCGGTCTCGTCGGGCCTCGCCTTCGCCCTCAGCAACGTCATGGTGCGGCGGGTGCAGCGGGTATCGGTGCCGGTAAAGACGGTGGTGAGCTGGCTGGGGGTGCTGGCGATCGCCGCAGTCTGGCTGGCGCTGACCGGCGGGTTCGCACTCCCACACGTCGGCACCGGCGTCTGGCTGGGGGCGCTGGCGCTGGGTGCGATCGGCATCGTCGTCATGACGCTCTCTGTCCAGTACGGTGTGACCCACATGCCGGTGCACCGCTCGGCGGTGATCCTGCTATTCGAGCTGGTGGCGGGCGCCGTGTCGTCCAGTCTGCTGACCGAGGAGGTGATCCACACGCGGGAATGGCTCGGCGGCGGCCTGATCATCCTCGCGGCCTATTGGGCGGCGCGCCTGCAGGCGCGCGACTGAACCCGGGATCGTGCGGCGTCGCCATCCGTCAGTCTGATGGCGGCACCACCGGTTACCATTTTTGTACCAATTGATACACTTCCGAAGTACTTCGCACATACCTGCGCGCTAGCGTGGGTCCCGTAAGGAAGAAACGGCATGCCTTGAGGGGGTATTGCCGGAGATCGGGACATCCACCAAATCCACCAGCTGAGTGCGAGGATCCAACAATGAAAAAGACGACAATTGCGTTAGCAGTACTGGCGGCGGCCGCCGTCGGCAACATCGGGGCGGTGAATGCCGGGACGATCGGGATCACCGGTGATTACACGGGTACCTATTCGCTGACCGTGTGGAACGGTGGCACCGGCGCTGTGTTGGGGGCCAGCACCACCAACCCCAATAATCTGTGGAGCTGGGATTTTACAGCCGGTACCGCAAGTTTTGACCCGGGTGCACTGAATATCGGCTTCCCGTATTCCACCGGCCCGATCGCGCTGGTCGACAACGGTAATGGCACCTATACCGGTACCTACGGTATCAGCATCGGCACGAACTCCGGTACCGCCTCGACCACCTGGGACATCACCCAGTCGGGCAACAGCCTGATGATTACGACGTGGGACACCGATAGCAATGGGATACCGGGAACGACGCTCGCGGGTGTTATGCCGCTGCCCATCAGCCTGCAGTGGGACGGCAGCGCGGTGTCCGCCGTGCCCGTGCCGGCCGCCGTCTGGCTGTTCGGTTCCGGCCTGTTGGGTTTGGTCGGGGTGGCGCGCAAGCGCAAGGTCGCGGCTTGAGCGTGCGCGTTCGATTGTCATGATGTACTGACCCAGTAAGCCCTGTCGATCCGATGGGGCTTACTGGTTTTTGAGGGGTGTTGTCGCGGCCCGGCGCGGGCCACCGCGGTTCTTCCACGGTCCTGGCGCTGGAAAATGAGAGGGTGGATGCCTGCTGTGGCCGCTGGTCCCGGGTATCACGCCACCACCGCGACCGGCACGATTACTTATTACCCGGCGTTGCGATCCTTGCGAGGATCCGCTGCGATGGGGACGTTAGGGGGCAGTGGCATGGGGTACATGAATCGTTTGTGGGTGCTGTTCGTGGCGCTGATGTGCGCGGGCGCAGTCCAGGCGGGGACCGCCGGCATCACCGGGCAGTACGCGGGTACGCATTCGCTGACCGTCTACGGGCCTGCAGGTGTGTTGGGGACCAGTACCGGCAACCCGGCCAACGTCTGGGTCTGGGATTTCACCACCGGTACCGTCAGCTTCGATCCGGGCATGTTGAGCGTCAGCTTTCCCTATTCCACCAGCCCGATCACGCTGGTCGACAACGGCAACGGCACCTACACCGGCTCATACACGGTGACTATCGGCACCACCCCCGGTGCCACCTCGACCACCTGGGACATCACCCAAGTAGGTGGTAACCTGACCATCGTGACGCAGGACACCGACGGCAACGGCAATCCGGGGACACTGCTGGCGGGTGTCTTGGCACTGCCCGTCGATCTGCAGTGGGACGGCACTGCCGGCTCCGAACAGGACATCGACGTGGCCCCCACGCTAGACTTCGGGTTGGTCTCAACCGCGGCCCCGGCCAGTATCGACCTGGTGGTCCACAATGTGGGAGGCACCGCTCTCCAGCTCGGCGCGATCGCCTCCGGCAATCCGCTGGCCGCCCCCTTCAGCATCCTGGACGCCAGCGACTGCGTGGCGCCCATCGTACCGTCCGGCTCCTGCAACATCAGCGTGCGGTTCGCACCGACCACCGAGGGCCCGTTCAGCGATACCTTCGACATCCCCTCGGACGACCCCGACGAAGCGAGCGTGACCGTGACCGTGCAGGGCACGGGCGTGGGGCCTGATCCGGACATCGCGCTTGCCACCCCGACGGTCGCCTTCGGCGCGGTGGTCTTGGGCAACAGCGCGACCCAGGACATCATGGTATCCAACCAGGGCGGCAACCCCCTGACCATCGGATCGATCCAGCTGTCGGGTGCCGACATGGCGGAGTTCGGACAGACTAGCAACTGCACCACCCTCGCCACCGGGGCCACGTGTACGATCACCGTGAGCTTCACCCCGGCGACGGCCGCAGCCAAGGCGGCGACGCTGACCATCCTCTCGGACGACCCGGACGAGGCCTCGGTCACGGTCGCACTGTCGGGCAGCGGCACGGCGCCGGTCGCCGGTTTCACCGGGCGTTACGTCGGGGCCTATCAGATGACCCTGTGGAACGCCACCTCCGGCACCGTCCTGGGCACCAGCCTGCCGGTCGGGCCGAGCATCCTGTGGGACTTCGATTTCGATGCCGGTACGGTGATGCTCACCAATGCGGACCTGACGACCGGCGTCGGCTACATCATCACGCCCGCGCCGACGCCACTGCAGCGCAACGCCGACGGCACCTATACGGCGACCTACACCATCATGATCGGCGACAAGGGCCCCGGCACCACCACGACGACCTGGCGGATCACCGAGGCCAACGGCACCTTGACCGTCACCACCCTGGACGCCGACAACAACAACGTCCCTGGAACGACACTGCCCGGCGTGCTGCCCCTGCCGGTGGGGATCGTGATGGACGGCACCGCCCAGGACGCCGACACCGATAGCAATGGGGACGGACTGTCGGACGCGGACGCGCGGGTGCTGGGTCTCGATCCCTTCGTGGCCAACGGCGACACGGACGGGGACGGCGACTCGGATGTCGATGAAATCGGCGGAGACATGAACAATCCGCTCGACAGCGACGGCGATGGCGTCATCGATGCACTGGAGCCGGGGGCCGATGCGCTGAACGACCAGATCGCCAGCGGGCTGCGGATCCCGGCCGTCGGCGGCACCGTGACGCTCACCACCGAGCCGGGGCAGCATCTCTCCAGGGTGGCTGTGACCACCCCCACGGGTGGTCCGCCTGACGTCGTCTTCGCCCATGGCGCCATTGGCTATGCCACGACCGCACCGCTCGGCGGGACGGTCCGGGTACAGATGCGCTTCTCGCTTGAGTTCCCGACCAACCTGGTCGTGTACAAGATCGACGGCAACGGGGCGTTTTCCATCCTGCCCTCGTCGCTGTGGACCCGTATCGACGACCGCACGCTCGAGATTGTGGTCACGGACGGCGATCCGGTGACCGATGCCGACGGTTTGGTGAACGGGTTGATCGTCGACCCGGTGGCCCTGGGCAACGACGTGCGCGCCGGCTTCGACTTCACGGACAGCGGCGGTGGTGGCTGCAGCCTCGGTGCCGGCGGCGGTCACGGCCGTGCCGGCGAATGGCTGCTGGTGCTGCTGTTCCTGGCCTGGCTGGGTGTCGGGCGGCCGTACTGCAGGCTGCGTCGCGACAGCCGCGAGTGAATGATGCATCGCGCCCGCGGCCCGCATGTCGGGGCCGCGGGCGCCCAAGCGGGTAGCACCGCTTCATCTGCAAGTCGCGTTGGCCACGGCAGCACACGGAAACACACGGAAGATACTGAAATAAAACCGCACCACGCCGCCCTGCCCCAGCACTGGACAGATGTTGTGAGCGGTAGTGTAAAGCCTCTGCTCTGGTCCGTATTTTTTCCGTGTTTTTCCGTGTGCTTCCGTGGCTAACAAAAATAATTTTCGGCGCCACGCCCAAGCCACGGCTTGCTCAATACCTGCACGCAGACACGCGCGCAGGTATCCTGCCTGCAGAAACCGCACGTAACACCCTGTAATATTCTCCCGGCATTCGGAAACGCTTTGGAAATAGCTGCCTGATAGCCTACGGGGGTATTAAGACCGGACGGGTGCGCAGCGAAGAGGGGGCGTCCAACCGGCCGGGGACCATCGGTGCTGCATCGATGTCGTGTCGGGGGAACGAGAACAACGATATAAAATCAAGGGGGGTAGGTATGGTACATCGTATCCGTACGTCGCTCGGAATCGTCTTTGCATCTGCGGGGGTGTCTCTTCTGGTCGGCCCGGTCTGGGCCGCGAACGGTGATCAACAGGTCGCCTTCAGTGGACGGGCCAACGCCATGGGGGGTGCCGTGGTGGCGAAGTCCCAGGACGCGACCACCGGATTGACCAATCCGGCCGGTATCGCATTTCTCGATCTCGGCGTGGACGCCATCCGCTTCGACGTGAATCTGAGTGCGTCGAACCCGCAACGCCAACTCAACGATGTCGACAGCGAGAACGACCTGTTCGTGCTGGCCACCGGTGCCTTCGCGTTCAAGAGCGATTTCTTTCCGGAACAGGTACGCATCAGTGTCGGGGCCTACGCGATCGCGGGCGGCGGCGTGGATTATCCGGTGGGTGCCTACAGCATCTACCCGGGCACCGACGGTCCGGTGGTCGCAGCCCTGCAGTCGTTGCGGATGGGGCCATCTTTTTCGTATCTGGTCACCGACCGGCTGGCGATCGGCCTGACGACACACATGACCGTCGGCATGTTCTCGGTCGACGCGCCGGCCTTCCGGGCGCCGACGGATTTCACCACCGGATTCGTGTGGGGGACGGGCTTGACCTACCGGCTCGCGCCGGGCGTCATGCTCGGCCTGAACTATAACGCGGAGACCAATAACCAGCCCTACGAATTCACCAAGGGCCTGGAAAACACTCTGCCCGGCTGCGACACCTGCCCGCGGACACCACAGAAGTACAAGCTGGATTTCCAGGACCCGCAGAGCATGGCCGTGGGCCTGTCGATAGAACCGACCGACAAGCTGCAGATCGAGTTCGACGTCAAGTGGATCAATTTCAGTGCAGTGCGCGACACCCTGGTCCTGCAGGATCAGTACAGCCCCGACCGCGTCGAACTCGATCTGGGCTGGGACGATCAGTGGGTCTATGCCCTGGGCGTCAATTACAAGGCCACCCCGCGGCTGGACCTGATGATGGGCTACAACTATGGCAAGTCGCCAATGGGTCCCGAGGATATCGGTGACAACCCGGGCATCAACGGGATCATCGAGCATCACCTGAGCGGCGGCCTCAGCTATCGGATCTCCGAGCACGGGACGCTGACGGCATCGTACATGCGCGCCTTCGAGAATGAGCTGACCGGGATCAGGACGGGGAGCACCGAGGAGGTCAAGAGCAACTTCGGCGCCAACATCGTCACCCTCCAGTTCACCTACAGCCATTGACGTCAGTGGGCAGCAGGGCAGGCCGGTGTCACGGGGCGCGATCCGCGCGGCGGGCAGCAGCGGATACAGGTGGATTTTGGTAGCTGTTGGCGGCGCCCGACTGACGACGGCATCGATGGGAATGAGCAATGGACACGTCTAGTCTTTCTCGGGTCAGCCAGGCAAAGCTGCGGGTACTGGTGGTCGACGATGACCCGAATCTGATCAGGCTCGCCCGGCATTATCTCGAGGAGGCGGGCTTCGAGGTCCAATGTGCCGCGGACGGGACGGGGATGGACCGGCATCTGAGTCGTGAACGTTTCGATCTGGTGGTCCTGAATGTCCGGCTGCCGGGCGAAGACGGGCTTTCCATTGCCCGGCGGGTGATGTTCGAGCATGCGCTCCCGGCCCTGATCCTGTCGCACAAGGGCGATGACATCGAGCGGATCATCGGGCTCGATATCGGCGCGGACGACTATATCGCCAAGCCCTTCAATCCGGGAGAACTGGTGGCGCGTATCCGCGCGACGGTACGGCGCAGCCGGCGGACGCACGAGATCCGTGTGAGCGTGGCCGCGCACGCGCCACGCTATCATTTCGGGCCGTTCACCTTGGATACGGGGGCGCACGCCCTGGTGCGGGCTGGAGAGAAAATCGAGCTTACCAATGCCGAATTCAAACTGCTCTGCGTCTTCATCGAAAACTGCAACCGCGTGCTCAGTCGGGATCAGCTCATGGATCTCCTGAAGCGGCATGATCGCACGCCGTACGATCGCAGCATCGATGTGCGCGTGTCACGGCTGCGGCAGAAGATCGAAGACGACCCCAGCGAGCCGGAGTATATCCGGACGATCTGGGGCGAAGGCTATCTGTTCTCGGCCGACGTCGAGGTGGGGTGAGCCGCACGGCCCGCCGGGCCGCTCTGCATTATCCTGGACAAGCTCAACTCAGCCACGGAACGTGCAGAAAGCACAGATAAAACCCATTTTGGCCACGGAAGCACACGGAAAAACACGGAAGGCGGGGATGCGGCGGGTTCTACATTCCGTGTGGTTCCGTGGCCAAATGCATTTCGATGCAAGTGCAACCGAGCCTGATCGACAGGCCGGTTCTGCAATGATTATTCCTTCGTGTCCTTCGTGGTGCAATGGCCAGTCTGTAAGGGTTCGACCTACGCCCGGATGCGGTAGTCGTTCATGCCTGCTCTTTGCTGTTGATACTCAATTCCTTTCACCACGAAGGACACGAAGGACACGAAGAAATTCTTATGGCGAAACACGCAGTGATTGGGGGCGGGCGACACAGCAGGGTTTCTGATGTAGGAGCGCCATTCCTGGCGCGATTGGATTGGGCGCGTGACCTGCCGGGATCGTGGCAGGAATGTCGCTCCTACCGGTGTCAGGCCACGACGGGTTTTACATTCCGTGTATTTCCGTGTGCTTCCGTGGCCAATGATGTTTTCGGTGTTTCAGCCCGTGCCGTCGTCGGCGCTATGCAGGCTCTCGTGCAGTTGCGTGCGCAGGCACTCGAACTGCTCGGGCGATTGCAGCGGCCGGTTGTGGGTGTCGGTGATGTAGAACACGTCCTCGGCACGTGAACCGAAGGTGGCGATGCGGGCGTTCTGCAGGCGGATACCGCAGGCGCTGAAGGCGCGACCGACCGCCGACAGCAGCCCGGGCCGGTCGCCGGTGATCAGTTCGAGCACGGTGCGCTGGTTGGGTGCGTCGACACCGAAGCTGATCTGGGTCGGAATATCGAAATGCCGGAAACGTCCGGGCGGGCGGCGGGTGACGCGCGGACGCTCGCCGTCCTGGCGGCTGAGTTCACGGGTGATGCGGGCGACGATCTCGCGCAGCTGGGCAGCGCCCCGGATGGGTGTGCCGGACCCGTCGAGGATCAGGTAGGTGTCCAGGACATACCCGTTGCGGGCGGTGGTGATGCGCGCGTCGTGGATGTCCAGGCCGAGCTGGTCGAGCAGGGCGGTGGTGCGCTCGAACAGCGTATCGTTGGTGCGGGTGTAGATGAACACCTCCGTACCGCCGCGCTCGGGGCTGTGGCGCAGCTCGACCAGCGGTGTGTCGCGCCTGCCGTGGCGGTCGATGCAGTGCGCATGCCAGGCGATCTCATCGGGGGTGTGGCGCAGGAAGTAGTCTTCACCCAGGTCCCGCCAGATCGCCTCGATGTCCGCAGCGGCGAGCCCCTGCTCCAGCAGCAGCTGGTGCGCCTCGCTGCGCGTCTCGGCGATGAACTCGTCCTGTTCGAGCGGCTTGTCCAGGCCACGCGCGAGGGCCTCGGCGGCGACGTTGTACAGCTCCAGCAGCAGGGCGTTCTTCCAGGAGTTCCACAGACCGGGACTGGTGGCGCGGATGTCCGCGACCGTCAGCAGGTACAGATAATCGAGCCGTGTGCGCGTCAGCATCTGCCGGGCGAAGTCGTTGATCACGGCCGGGTCGCTGATGTCGCGGCGCTGCGCCGTGGTCGACATCAGCAGATGGTTGCGCACCAGCCACGCGACCAGCTGGGTATCGTGCTGGCTGAGGCCGTGGTGATCGCAGAAGGCGACGGCCTCTTCGGCACCCAGTTCGGAGTGGTCGCCGTCGCGCCCCTTGGCGATATCATGGAACAGCCCGGCCAGCAGCAACAGTTCCTGCCTGGGCAGATTTGCCATCAACTCACTGCACAGCGGGAACTCGTGTGCATACTCCGGCACCGCGAAGCGCCGCAGATTGCGCAGCACGAACAGTGAATGCTCGTCGACGGTGTAGACGTGGAACAGATCGTACTGCATCTGCCCGACGATGCGGCCGAATACCGGCAGGTAGGCGGCCAGGATGCCGTAGCGGTTCATGCGCTGCAGCTCGTGCCAGACGCCGCGCGGCTGCCGCAGGATCTCCATGAAGATGCTGCGGGTGCGCAGATCGTTGCGGAAGTCGTCGTCGATCAGGTGGCGATGGTCGCGGATCAGGCGGATGGTCGCCGCCCGCACGCCCTTCAACTCTGGGTGCTGCGCGAGCAGCAGGAAGATCTCCAGCAGGGCGAACGGGTGGTGCACGAAGATGTGCTCATCGAGCGCCTCGATGAAGCCCTTGCGTGCCTGGAAGCGCGTATTGATGGGTACGGGTTCGCCGGGATCGTCGGCGTACAGGATCGCCTCCTGGAAGAGCTGCAACAGCATTTCGTTCAGGCGGTTCAGTTCGAATACCGTGCGGTAATAATCCTTCATGAACTGCTCGATCGCCTGATTCGGCCGTTCGCCCTGCGGGTAACCCAGCAATTCGGCCAGGGTGCGCTGGTGGTCGAACAGGATACGATCCTCACGCCGGCCGGTGAGATCGTGGAGGGCGAAGCGAATGCGCCACAGGGCCGTCTGACCGGCGCTGAGAGTGCGGTACTCGTGCTCGGTGAGAAAATGGTGGGTCACCAGATCGTGCAGGGTGTCGACGCCGAAGTGGCGCTTGGCGACCCAGCCGATCATCTGGATGTCGCGCAGGCCGCCGGGGCTCTCCTTGATGTTGGGTTCGAGGTTGTAGGCGGTGTCGTGGAACTTGTGGTGACGCGCGACCTGTTCCTTGAGTTTGGCCTCGAAGAAGCCGGCGCCGGTCCAGATGCGTTCCGGACCGGTGGCCTCGCGCATGGCCTCGAACAGGGGCGCGGCACCGGCCAGCAGCCGGGCCTCGACGAAATTGGTCGCAACCGTGATGTCGCGCTCGCCCTCGCGTACACAGTCGTCCACGGTACGCACGCTGTGCCCGACCTCCAGGCCGATGTCCCACAGCAGGGTCAGGAAGGCCTCGAGGCGGCCGGTCAGTGCGGCAGTCTCGTGATCCGGCAGCAGGATGAGCAGATCGATGTCCGAATGGGGCAGCAACTCGCCGCGGCCATAGCCGCCGACCGCGACCAGGGCCAGACGGTCGGCATCGGCCTGCAACGTCCAGTGCCAGGCGCGGGCCAGCAGCTGGTCGATCAGCCAGGCGCGGCTGTAGACGAGACGGTCGGCCGGGATCTGGCGGCGGAAGTGCTCGCGCAGGGCGCGGCTGCCGTCGCGCAGCGCACTGCGCAGCAGGGGCAGCAGGCCGCCGCCGGCGGCGAGTGCCGCGTCCAGCACGGCCGTGTCGCAGAGGTCGTCCAGGATGGGCGGTGCCGGAACGGCGGCGGTACTCGTGTTGACGGCACCGTCCGGCAGGCTCATGGGAGCAGCGGCATGTGGTCCAGCGACTCGTCCGGCCCCAGGGTCAGGACCTCGTAGCCGGTAGCGGTCACCAGCACGGTGTGTTCCCACTGGGCAGACAGGCTGTGGTCCTTGGTCACCACCGTCCAGCCGTCCGGCAGCATCTTGGTATCGCGCTTGCCGGCGTTGATCATGGGCTCGATGGTGAAGGTCATGCCGGGCACCAGTTCCATGCCGGTGCCGGGTCTGCCGTAATGCAGCACCTGCGGCTCCTCGTGGAATTCCCGGCCCAGACCGTGACCACAGTATTCGCGGACCACGGAGAAGTTTGCCGCCTCGACGTGTCTCTGGATGGCGTGGCCGATGTCACCCAGGCGCATCCCCGGGCGCACCATGCGGATGCCCAGCGCCATGGCCTCGTAGCAGACCTTGCACAGGCGCTTGGCCTGCACCGAGGGTTCGCCGATCAGGAACATGCGACTGGTATCGCCGTGGAAGCCGTCCTTGATCACGGTGATGTCGATGTTGAGGATGGCGCCGTTCTTCAGCACCCGGTCGCCGGGGATGCCGTGGCAGATCTGGTGATTGATCGACGTGCAGATCGAGCGCGGGAAGCCGCGGTAGTTGAGCGGGGCGGGGATCGCCTGCTGCTGGTCGACGATGTAGTCGTGGCAGATGCGGTCCAGTTCCGCGGTGGAGACGCCGGCCTTCACGTAGGGGCGGATCATCTGCAGCACCTCGGCGGCCAGCCGGCCGGCCGTGCGCATCTTCTCGATCTCGTCGCCGGTCTTGATCGTAACGCTCATGAGAACCTTTTGAATTGGCGGGGGAATCACGCGGTGGACGGAATTGTTGCGGGGGCCAGTTTATGGTATAAAGGCGCGCTTGTTAAGCAGGCCGTCCCGGTGGCCGGCTGCAAATCCACACATGCGTCGTGACAGTGCGGCGGGGTGCCCCGGTGAAGACCGGGGTTGCCGCACGGGACGCATGGAGGCCCAACCCTGACAATTCGGAGTTTTATCTCATGGCGAACGTCACCATGCGCCAGATGCTGGAAGCTGGCGTGCATTTCGGTCATCAGACCCGTTTCTGGAACCCGAAGCTGGCCCCGTACATCTTCGGCGAACGCAGCAAGATCCACATCATCAATCTGGAAAGCACCCTGCCTCTGTACAACGAGGCGATGAACTATCTGAGCAGCCTGGCCGCCAAGCGCGGCACCATCCTGTTCGTCGGCACCAAGCGCGCGGCGCGCGATACCGTGGGCGAAGAGGCGGCGCGCTGCGGTATGCCGTACGTGAACTACCGCTGGCTGGGTGGCATGCTCACCAACTATAAGACGGTGCGTCAGTCCGTGCGTCGCCTGAAGGAGCTGGAGACCATGTCGCAGGACGGCAGCATGGACCGGCTCAATAAGAAAGAGGCGCTGATGCGCACGCGCGAGATGGAAAAGCTGGAGCGCAGCCTGGGCGGCATCAAAGACATGAGCCACCTGCCGGACGCGCTGTTCGTGATCGACGTCGGGCATGAAAAGATCGCCGTCAGTGAGGCCATCAAGCTGGGTATCCCGGTGGTCGGCGTGGTGGACACCAACAACTCCACCAAGGGCATCGATTACATCATCCCCGGCAACGACGATGCCATCCGCGCGATCCAGTTGTACGCGCGCGGTGCGGCCGACGCCGTCCTCGACGGCAAGTCCACCTCCGCGGTGCAGGTGTCGGCGAGCGGCGACGAGTTCATCGAACTGGATGAGGCCGCCGGCGCGGCCGACAAGCCGCCCCGTGGCAAGCGTCCCCCGGCGGCCAAGGCCCCTGATCGTGCCGCGGCTGGCGCCGACGACGACCAGGGCGCCTGATCCGCTGCGAACGCGGGGGGATGGGCGTCTCCGGTGCCCGTCGTCCCCCGCAACGCATCCGTGACTGCTGGCCGGCAGTGCCTATGGGCGTATGACCGGCGGCACTGTCATTGAATACCAGCAGATATTCATAGAGGTAACCAACCATGTCTATTTCCGCCGCACAGGTCAAAGAGCTGCGTGAACGCACCGGCTCCGGCATGATGGAATGCAAGAAGGCGCTGGTCGACGCGGCCGGCGATATGGAGACCGCAGTCGAGGCCCTGCGCAAATCGGGTCTGGCCAAGGCCGACAAGAAGGCTGGTCGTGTGGCCGCCGAGGGCCTGGTCCTGGTCGAGCTCAGCGATGACCGCCAGCGCGCGGCCATCGTCGAGGTCAACTGCGAGACCGACTTCGTCGCCAAGAAAGAGGAGTTCCAGGGCTTCGCCATGAAGATCGCCCAGCGTGTCGTGAAGGATACGCCGGCGTCCATGGAGGCACTGCTGGCGCTGCCGTTGACCGACGGCGGGCCGAGCATCGAAGAGGCCCGCAAGGAACTCATCGCCATGATCGGCGAGAACATCAACGTGCGCCGCTACACCGTGGTCGAGACCAACGGTGTGGTGGGTGCGTATCTGCACGGCAGCCGCATCGGCGTGCTGGTCGAGATGCAGGGTGGCAGCGAGGACCTGGCGAAGGATATCGCCATGCATATCGCCGCCAGCCGCCCGGTGTGCATCACCGCGGCCGAGGTCCCGGCAGACCTGCTGGAGACGGAGCGCCGGATCTTCGCCGCCCAGGCCGAGGAGAGCGGTAAGCCCGCCGACATCATTGCCAAGATGGTCGAGGGTCGCATCAAGAAGTATCTCGCCGAGGTCACCCTGGTCGGGCAGCCCTTCGTCAAGGATCCCGAGATCACCGTGGGCGCGCTGCTGTCCAAGGCCGGCGCCGAGGTACTGAGTTTCCAGCGTCTGGAACTGGGCGAGGGCATCGAGAAGAAGACCGAGAACTTCGCCGAAGAGGTGATGGCGCAGGCACGCGGCAAGTAAGCCGCGGGTCACCCACCCGTGTCCGGGCGGGATACATGCGATGGGGTCGCTCTGCGACCCCATCGCGTGCCGGGCCCCTGGCGGGGAACAGGATGACAAGGGTCGCCGCGCCGGAGCGTGCAGTAGTATTCACATCAAGAAGTTTGTGCAACTTGTTGAAATCAAGACATGCCTGAACCAGAACTGCGCTACCAACGGATTCTCCTCAAGCTCAGCGGTGAGGCCCTCATGGGGGCCGACGGGCCCGGCATCGATCCCCGTGTGCTGACCCAGTTCGCCACCGAGATCCACGCCCTCGCACAGGCCGGGGCGCAGCTCGGGCTGGTTATCGGCGGGGGTAACATCTTCCGTGGCGCCGGGCTGGCGGCGGCCGGCATGGACCGCGTCACCGGCGACCACATGGGTATGCTGGCCACGGTCATGAACGCCCTGGCCATGCAGGATGCGCTACGTCGCCTGGGTACGGAGGGGCGTGTCATGTCGGCGCTGTCCATTGCCTCGGCCTGCGAGGACTATTCCCGGGCCCGCGCCCTGCGGCACCTCGACCGGGGCCGTGTGGTACTGTTCGCCGCCGGTACCGGCAATCCGTTCTTCACCACCGATTCCGCCGCCAGCCTGCGCGCCATCGAGATCGGGGCGGACATCCTGTTCAAGGGCACCCAGGTCGACGGGGTATATTCGGCCGATCCCAAGAAAGATCCGGGCGCCGAGCGCTTTGACCGGCTGAGCTATGACGAGGCCCTGCGCCGCCAGCTCATGGTCATGGATCACACTGCCATCATCCTGTGCCGCGATCATGGCATGCCGCTGATGGTGTTCGATATCCACCAGCGCGGTAATCTGATGCGCGCTGCCTGCGGCGAGGCGGTGGGCACGCTGGTCGAGAAGGAGTAAAAAAAATGATCGACGACATCATCAAAGATGCCAAGTCCCGCATGGCCAAGAGCGCGGAGACGCTGCGCCACGATCTGACCAAGCTGCGCACCGGCCGCGCCCATACCGGCCTGCTGGACCACATCACCGTCGACTACTACGGCAGCGAGGTCCCGTTGCAGCAGGTCGCCAACGTGGCCGTGGAGGATGCGCGCACCCTGACCGTCACGCCCTGGGAACGGCAGATGGTGGCGGTGATCGAGAAGGCCATCCTGAAATCCGACCTGGGGCTGAACCCGAATACCGCCGGCACGGTCATACGTATTCCGCTGCCGCCGCTCACCGAGGAGCGCCGCCGGGACATGATCCGCATCGTCCGCCATGAGGCCGAGGGTGCGAAGGTCGCGGTACGCAACATCCGCCGCGACGCCAACAACGATTTCAAGGAACTGCTCAAGGAGAAGGAGATCTCGGAAGACGATGAGCGCCGTGCGCAGGAGCAGATTCAGAAACTCACCGACCAGTTCGTGGCCGACATCGATAAGATCACGCAGGCCAAAGAGGCCGAACTGATGGAGATCTGAAGTCGGCAGGATATCGAGACATGTCAGAGGCGAGCCGCGGCAAAGACGGGATGCTGGATGCTGAAGGCCCACGTCACATCGCCATCATCATGGATGGCAATGGACGCTGGGCGCGGCGCCGCGGAATGCCGCGCCCAACCGGCCATCGCGAGGGCGTCAAATCCGTGCGGCGCGTGGTCGAGATCTGTCGCCGAGAGGGGATCGAGGCCCTGACACTGTTCGCCTTCAGCAGCGAAAACTGGCGCCGGCCACCGACCGAGGTCAGCCTGCTGATGGACTTGTTCATCAGCACCCTGCAGAAGGAAGTGGACAGCCTGCATGCCAACAGTGTGCAAGTGCGGTTCATCGGCGACCGCGAGCCCTTCGCACCGAAGCTGCGCACACTGATGGACTCGACCGAGGCCCGTACCCGCGACAATCCCGGTCTGCGCCTGACCATCGCCGTCAATTATGGCGGCCGCTGGGATATCGCGCAGGCTGCGCGCGTGCTTGCTCTGGGCGTGCAGGCGGGCGCGCTGGAGCCCGAGGCCATCACGCCCGAGCTGCTGGGCGCGCAACTCGCCCTGGCCGGCCTACCGGAGCCCGATCTGTTCATCCGCACCGGCGGCGAGCAACGCATCAGCAACTTCCTGCTCTGGCAGCTCGCCTATACCGAGCTCTATTTCACCGACGTCCTCTGGCCCGACTTCGACCAACATTGTCTCACCGAGGCGCTGGCCTGGTTTGCCGGACGGCAGCGCCGCTTCGGCCGCACCAGTGAACAAGTGGAGTGCATCAAGGGTGCCTGACCGTGTTTAAGCGCCTGCTGACGGCGGTGCTCCTCATCCCCTTGGTCGTGGGCGGCGTGCTGCTGCTGCCGACCGCCATGTTGTTCACCCTCGGTGCGCTGCTGCTCGGCCTTGCCGCTTGGGAATGGACCGGCCTGGTACCGCTGCGCCCGACGGTCGTGCGGCTGGTCTACGGCCTGCTGTTGATGGCCTTGCTGGTCCTCGGCGGGTTTGCGCTGCAACGGCAGCCGGCACTGCTGCAGCCGTCTCTCATGGTCGCCCTCGGCTGGTGGTTGCTGGCGGCGCTGTGGCTCGGCCGCCCCCAACTTGGCCGCGACCGGGTCGTGGCCAAGGCGCTGCTGGCACTGCCGGTGCTGCTGCCGGCCGGGTGGGCGCTGGCCGCGCTGCACGCACGCCCCGAGCACGGGCCGGCGCTGGCGCTGTTCGTGCTGGTACTGATGTGGGTCGCCGACAGCGGGGCCTATTTCGCCGGTCGCAACTTCGGCCGGCACAAGCTCGCCCCGCGCGTCAGTCCGAACAAGACCTGGGAGGGTGTGGCCGGGGGTCTGGCCGGCAGCCTGCTGTTCGCCCTGCTCGCCGGCGGCTGGTTCGGCTGGACGGGTGGGCGCCTGACCGGCTTCGTGGTGCTGGCGGTGCTGTGTGCACTGCTGTCGGTGGTCGGCGATCTCTTCATCAGTCTGCTCAAGCGACAGCAGGGTCTGAAGGATACGGGTAATCTGTTTCCGGGGCATGGCGGCCTGCTGGACCGCATCGACAGTCTGCTCGCCGCGGCGCCGCTGTTCGCGCTCGGACTGGACTGGGTGGAGTAGGGCGATGCCTGCACACGACGATCCGCCAGTGCGACGCATCCGGCTCAGCGTGCTGGGTGCCACCGGCTCCATCGGTCTGAGCACCCTGGATGTCGCCGGCCGCAATACCGACCGCTTCGAGGTGGTCGCGCTCACCGCCAACCGGGATGTCGACGGTATGCTGCGCCTGTGCCGCGCGCATCGGCCGCGCCTGGCCGTGATGGCGGATACCGCCGCCGCCGCGCAGCTGGAGGCGGCACTGCGCCGTGCCGGCCTCGAGGTCGCGGTCCGCAGCGGCGATGACGGGCTGCGCGAGGCCGCTGCCTATCCGGATGCCGAGTATGTGATGGCCGCCATCGTCGGCGCCGCCGGCCTGCGGCCGGCCCTGGAGGCGGTGCGCCACGGCCGGCGGGTGTTGCTGGCCAACAAGGAGGCGCTGGTGATGTCGGGTGCGCTGTTCATGGAGGAGGTGCGGCGCCACGGTGCGCAGCTGCTGCCCATCGACAGCGAGCACAATGCCATCTTCCAGTGCATGCCAGCCGGTTTCACCGTCGGCGAGCGTCCGGCCGGGGTGCGGCGTATCCTGCTGACCGCCTCCGGCGGACCGTTCCGCAGTCTGCCGCTGGAACAGCTGGCGCAGGTGACACCCGCGCAGGCCTGTGCACATCCCAACTGGGACATGGGTCGCAAGATCTCGGTCGACTCCGCCACCATGATGAACAAGGGTCTGGAGGTCATCGAGGCGTGCTGGTTGTTCGGGCTGCCGGTGGAGCAGGTGCAGGTGGTGCTGCATCCGCAGAGCGTGATCCACTCGCTGGTCGACTATGCAGACGGTTCGGTGCTCGCCCAGCTCGGCAATCCCGACATGCGCACACCCATCGCCCACGCACTCGCCTGGCCGCAGCGTATCGCGTCCGGCGTGCAGCCGCTGGATCTGCTTGCAGTGGGGCGACTGGATTTCTCCGCGCCTGATCCGCGCCGCTTCCCCTGCCTGGGGCTGGCCTACGCCGCCTGGCGGCGCGGCGGCACGGCGCCGGCGGTGCTGAATGCGGCCAACGAGGTGGCGGTGGCGGCCTTCCTCGATGGCCGCATCGGCTTTGACCGCATCGCCGCCGTAATCGAGGCGACGCTCGGTATCTGCAGCATCGGTGCCGCCGAGTCCCTGCAGGACGTCCTGGACGCCGATGCTGCGGCCCGCGCCTGCGCCACCGAACAACTCACCGCCAGCCAGCGCAGGCGCAGCTCATGAGCGCCTTCCTGATCGCGGCCGCGGCCTTCGTGCTCGCCCTGGGTCTGCTCATCACCGTGCACGAGTTCGGGCACTACTGGGTCGCGCGCCAGGTCGGCGTGAAGGTGCTGCGCTTCTCGATCGGCTTCGGCAAGCCGCTGTGGCGGTATGTCCACGGCGCCGACCGCACGGAATTCGTCGTCGCGGCGATCCCGCTCGGCGGCTATGTGAAGATGCTCGACGAGCGCGAGGGGCCGGTGCCCGTCGCGGAGCGCGCACGCGCCTTCAACCGCCAGCCCGTCGGGCGGCGCATGGCGGTGGTGGTGGCGGGGCCGGCCTTCAATTTCCTGTTCGCCATCCTGGCCTATTGGGCCATGTTCGTGTACGGCGTGCCCGGCGCCAAGCCGATCATCGAACCCGTACCGCAGGGCCTGGCCGCCGCGGCCGGCATCGAGACGCACGATCTGCTGAAGAGCATCGACGGTGTCGCCACCCCGACCTGGGACAGCGCCCTGCTGGCGCTGCTGGAGGGGGCGCTGGACCGCAGTCGCCTGGCGTTGGAGGTGGAGGGTATCGACGGCCGGGTGCGCACTGTCTATCTGGACCTGGGTCCCGTGGAGGGACTGCTGGACCGCGGCAATCTGCTCGACAAGCTCGGCCTCAAGGCCTGGCGCCCGCGGCTGCCGGCGGTGATCGAGCGGATAGTGCCCGACGGGGCGGCGGCCGCCGCTGGTCTGCAGCCCGGCGACCGCATCCTGAGTGCCGACGGTACCACCATGGAGGACTGGGGGGACTGGGTCCGGTACGTGCAGGGGCACGCCGAGCAGCCCATTGCGGTGCGGGTCGACCGCGATGGCGCGGTGATCGGGCTGACGCTGCGACCGGACCGCGTCGTCATCGACGACCGCGCCATCGGCCGCATCGGTGCAGAGGTGCGCATACCGCCGGGACTCGGCGCGGAGCTGCGCACGGAGACGCGCTACGGGCCACTCGCCGCGCTGGGGCCGAGCCTCGTCAAGACCTGGGACATGAGCGTGCTGACGCTGCGCACGCTGTGGAAGATGGTGGTGGGCGAGGCGTCGCTCGACAACATCAGCGGTCCGCTCAGCATCGCCGAGTACGCCGGCCAGTCGGCGCGCATCGGGCTGGCCACCTTTCTGGGTTTTCTCGCCATCGTCAGCATCAGCCTGGGCGTACTCAATCTGTTACCGGTGCCGGTACTGGATGGGGGGCACCTGTTGTATTACCTTATTGAGTTTTTCAAGGGCAGTCCCGTTTCGGAGCAGACCGAGTTGTTCGGTCAGCGGATCGGCATTGCCGCCCTTCTCGCGCTGATGGGTTTGGCGCTGTTCAATGACTTCACGCGTCTGCTCGGTTGAGACGACAACAAGAAATGGAAGCCGCTACCATGAGATTTTTGTTGCGCTCCTGCGTGCTGGCCGGCGCGGTCGCGGGGAATGCCTGGGCCTTCGAGCCGTTCACTGTCACCGATATCCGTGTCGAGGGCCTGCAGCGCATCGCGCCCGGCACAGTGTTCAGCTACCTGCCGGTGAAGACGGGCGAAACCTTCGACGAGGCACGCTCTGCCGCGGCCATTCGGGCCCTCTTCAGGACCGGCTTCTTCAAGGACGTGCGCATCGAGCGCGACAACGGTGTACTCGTCGTCGTGGTACAGGAGCGCCCGGCGATCTCCAGCATCGAGATTACCGGCAACAAGGATATCGAGACCGAGCCGCTGCTGGAATCGCTGAAGGAAATCGGCTTCGCCGAGGGGCGTGTGTTCGACCGCTCACTGCTCGAGAAGGTCGAGCAGGAACTCGAGCGTCAGTACTTCAGCCGCGGCAAGTACGGTGTGAAGATCACCACCACCGTGACACCGCTGGAACGCAATCGCGTCGGCATCAACATCGACGTTTCGGAAGGCCGTGCCGCGCGTATCAAGCAGATCAGCATCGTCGGCAACAAGGTGTTCAGCGACAAGACACTGCTGAAGGATTTCCAGCTCAGTACGCCGACACTGCTGTCCTTTTATACCGGCGTCGATCAGTATTCCAAGCAGAAGCTGTCGGGTGATCTGGAGATGCTGCGATCCTATTACCTGGACCGTGGCTACATCAACTTCAGCATCGATTCCACCCAGGTGTCGATCACGCCCGACAAGAAGGATATCTATGTCACCATCAACGTCACCGAGGGTGATCAGTTCCATGTCAGCGAGGTGCGTCTGGCCGGTGACCTGGTGGTCGACCCGCCGGAGCTCTTCCCGCTGGTGGACCTGAATCCGGGCGACGTATTCTCGCGCAAACGTGTCACTGAGACCGTCACCCGCATCAGCGAGCGGCTCGGCAACGAGGGCTATGCCTTCGCCAACGTCAACACCATCCCGGACGTCGATCACGAGACCAAGAAGGTCATCGTGACCTTCTTCGTCGACCCCGGCAAGCGTGTCTATGTACGCCGTATCAACATGGTGGGCAACACCCGCACCCGCGACGAGGTGCTGCGCCGCGAGATGCGCCAGATGGAGGGCGGCTGGTTCTCGGCCGCGGCGGTGGAGCGCTCACGCACCCGCCTGGACCGCCTCGGCTTCTTCGAGCAGGTCAACGTCGAGACCCCCACGGTGCCCGGTACGACCGACCAGGTGGACGTAAACTATTCGGTGACCGAGCGGCCGTCGGGCAACCTGATGGTGGGTGTGGGCTATTCGCAGACGGACGGTATCCTGTTCAACACCAGCATCAGCCAGAACAACTTCCTGGGCAGTGGCAAGCGTGTCAGCCTGGCCTTCAATAACAGTGACGTGAATACGATCTACAGCTTCTCCTATCTGAATCCGTACTACACCATCGATGGGGTGAGCCGCGGCTTCGGTCTCTATTACCGTGAGACCGACGCCAGCGAGGCCAATCTTTCCAACTACGCCGTGAATAGCTTCGGTGGCAACGTCAGTTACGGTATCCCGATCAACGAATTCGACACAGTGCGCCTGAACGTCGAATACGAGAACCTGGACATCCGTGAGACCATCTATTCCTCTGACCAGGTCCGGCAATTCATCGACGCCAACGGCAACCGCTTCGATAGTGTCAAGCTGACCGGCAGCTGGGCGCACGATACCCGCAACAAGATCATCTTCCCGGACCGTGGCACCCTGCAGCGCGCCACCGCCGAGATCACCGTTCCGGGCATGGACCTGCAGTACTACAAGCTCGGTTACGAGCAACAGACCTTCGTGCCGCTGACCCGGCAGTTCACCCTGATGCTGAACGGCGAGGTGGGCTATGGCGACGGCTTCGGCGACTTCGACGCGCTGCCGTTTTTCAAGAATTATTATGCCGGCGGCGTGCGCTCGGTGCGTGGCTTCGAGGACAATACCCTCGGCCCGCGGGATTCCCAGAACGATCCGCTGGGTGGCGGTTTCCGGGTGGTCGGCAACGTGGAGATCCTGTTCCCGCCACCGTTCTTTGCCCAGAGCAATTCGTTCCGGATGAGCACGTTCCTGGATGTGGGCAACGTCTATCCGGGTTATGATGACTTCGATGCCGCGGAGCTGCGCTATTCCGTTGGTGTGGGTGCCACGTGGTTGTCACCGCTGGGCGCCTTGACCTTCAGCCTGGCCAAGCCGCTGAACGACAAGGCGGGCGACGATACCCAGGTGTTCCAGTTCACCATTGGCACCAATATGTGATTTCGTGACTTCTTGAGAGCCGGGAGACATACCTTGAATATGCGTTATATCGTGAAGACCCTGTTTGCCCTGTGCCTGCTGGCGCCAGCACTGGTGCTGGCGGAGGTCAAGATCGGGTTCGTGAATACCGTCAAGCTGATGGAGGAGGCGCCGCAGGCCAAGGCGGCCATCAGCAAGATGGAGGCGGAATTCGCGCCACGCGAGAAAGAGCTGGTCGCACTGCAGCGTGACATCAAACAGACGGAAGACAAGCTGGGTCGCGATGCTGCCGTCATGAGCGATGCCAACCGCGGCAAGGCCGAGCGTGATCTGGTCAGCCGCAAGCGTGACCTGAAGCGCGCCCAGGACGAGTTCCGCGAGGATCTCAACATCCGTCGCAACGAAGAGCTCTCCAAGCTGCAGCGGCGTTTGTACGATGCCATCGTCGATCTGGCCAAGGCAGAGAACTATGATCTCATCGTCAGCGAAGGCGTGGTGTTCGCCAGTACCCGCATCGACATCACCGATGCGGTGCTCACGCGTCTGAAACAGCAAGGCAACTGAGGCCAGCGGCAGAGGGTGCAATCGGGTGAGCTTGACACTGGGTGAGCTGGCCGCGCGCACGGGGACCGAACCCCACGGTGACGCGGCACTGTCCATCGCGGGTGTCTGTACGCTGCAGGACGGGCGGCCGGACTGCATCAGCTTTCTGGCAAATCCGCGTTATCGCCGCTACCTCGATGATACCCGCGCCGGGGCCGTTATCCTGGCCGCTGCGGATCTGGCAGCCTGTCCGGTACCGGCCCTGGTAAGCAGTAATCCGTACGCGACCTACGCACGGGTCGCGACACTGCTCACCGCGGTGGAGACACCACCACCGGGCGTGCATCCGACGGCGGTGGTGGGAGACGACTGCCACATCGATCCAACGGCAAGCATCGGCCCGCTGTGTGTGATCGGCGCGCGCGTCGCGATCGGTGCCGGTGCGGTGATCGGCCCCGGCTGTGTACTGGAGCGCGACGTCGTCATCGGCGCGAACACGCGCCTGGTCGCCGGCGTCGTACTGTGTCACGGTGTGAGCATCGGCCGCGATTGCCTGTTTCATCCCGGTGTGGTCGTTGGCAGCGACGGCTTTGGCATCGCCAAGGATGCCGGTCGCTGGATCAAAGTTCCACAGCTCGGCAGCGTGTACATCGGCGATGACGTCGAAATCGGCGCGAACACGACCGTGGACCGGGGGGCGCTGGAGGACACCGTGATCGCCGACGGTGTCAAGCTCGATAATCAGATTCAGATCGCACACAACGTGCAGGTCGGCGCGCATACTGCCGTCGCCGGTTGCGTCGGCATCTCCGGCAGCGCCCGGATCGGTGCCCACTGCATGCTGGCTGGCGGCGTCGGTGTGGTCGGGCACCTGGAGATTGCCGACCACACCGTGGTCACCGGCATGTCCATGGTGACCAAGTCGATCACTGAGCCGGGTGTGTACTCCTCGGGCCTGGCCGTGCTGCCCGGCGAGCAGTGGAACCGGATCGTCGCGCGCCTGCGGCGCCTGGATGACATGGCCCGGCGCCTGCAGGCACTGGAGCGGAAGCTGGCAGGAAAAGACGCTTAGCCACGAAATGCACGAAATTCACGAAAAAATCTTGAGTCACGGCGGTCCCGAAAACCCAAAGCCGGATTTGCCACGGAAGCACACGGAAGACATTGAAATGAAACCGCGTCCCGAAGCCTTGCCCCGGCACCTGGCAGGTACCGTGGGGCTATCGTGTGAAGCCTATGATCTTGTCCGTGTTTTTCCGTGTGCTTCCGTGGCTGAAACAGGTGTGTTCAGCGCAAAAATAATGAGGCAGCCATGATCTCAAGTATTAATGGTGTTTTCGTGCATTTCGTGGCCATAAGACTGCGAGTTTGGGATGACGAGATACGGACATGACCGAGACGACACTGAACATCAACGACATCCTGCGGCTGCTGCCGCACCGTTATCCCTTCCTGCTCATCGACCGTGTGCTGGACTACCGGCAGGGTGAATTCCTGCGCGGCTACAAGAACGTGAGCTTCAACGAGCCGTTCTTCAATGGCCATTTCCCGCAGCGGCCAATCATGCCCGGAGTGATGATCCTTGAATCACTGGCGCAGGCCACCGGTCTGCTGGCATTCCGCACCGTGGATCGTGCCGCCAACAACGATTCACTGTTCTACCTGGTGGGTATCGACAAGGCGCGCTTCAAGCGACCGGTGGAGCCGGGTGATCAGCTCATGCTCGAGGTGCGCTTCGTCAACAGCAAGCGGGGTATCTGGGTGTTCGAGGGCGAGGCGACCGTCGCGGGCAAGCTTGCCGCGAGTGCTCAGATCATGTGCACGGAACGGAGTGTAGACATTTGATCGATCCGCGCGCAGTCGTCGACCCGAAGGCGGAATTGGCCGAGGATGTCAGCATCGGCCCCTATGCGGTGATCGGCCCGGACGTCGAGATCGGCGCCGGTACCACCATCGGCCCGCACGCGGTCATCAACGGCCCGACCCGTATTGGCCGCGACAACCGTATCTTTCAGTTCGTCTCGCTCGGTGATGCCCCGCAGGATAAGAAATATGCGGGCGAACCGACGCGCCTGGAGATCGGCGACGGCAACACGATCCGCGAGTTCGTCACCATCAATCGCGGTACCGTGCAGGATCAGGGTGTCACGCGCATCGGCGATGACAATTGGATCATGGCCTATGTGCACATCGCGCACGACTGCGTGATCGGCAGCCACACGGTGTTCGCCAACAATGCCTCGCTGGCCGGGCATGTGCGCATCGAGGACTACGTGATCCTCGGCGGTTTCACCCTGGTGCATCAGTTCTGCGCCCTGGGCGAGCACAGCTTCACCGCCTTCAGCACCGGCATTGCCAAGGACGTACCGCCCTACGTGATGGTCAGTGGTTACTCCGCCCAGCCGCATGGCCTGAATACCGAGGGGCTCAAGCGACGCGGCTTCGACGCCGACGCCATCCGCACGCTCAAGCAGGCCTACAAGACCCTGTACCGCTCCAAGCTCACCCTGCAGGAGGCCATCGAGGCCTTGCGTGTGCAGGCCGCCGACTGCCGGGAAGTGGGCATTATGGTCGAGTTTCTGGAGAAGCGGCAGCGCGGGATCGTGCGATAGAGGCGTGCCCAGTCGGTAGCCGGACCCGCCGGGGCATGCCAGCAAGTCTCACCAAAGTAAGCAGGTCTTTCAAAGCGTCGTCGAGATTTTCACAGACCCAGCCGCTTGGATGACATGTCCCCGCCAATATGGCAATAAAATCTCCTATGCAAACCCCGCAACCGAGTACCGCACCCCTGCGCATCGGCATCGTCGCCGGCGAGATGTCCGGTGACCTGCTCGGTGCCGGCCTGATCCGCGCCATCCACGAGCATCATCCGGACGCGGTGGTCGAAGGTATCGGCGGGCCGCAGATGCTGGCCGCCGGCTGCCACAGCCTGTTCCCGCTGGAGGAACTGTCGGTGATGGGCCTGGTCGAGGTGCTCGTGCATCTGCCGCGGTTGCTGCGCATCCGCCGTGAGATCGTCCGGCATTTCTTCGCCAATCCACCGGACGTGTTCGTGGGCATCGACGCGCCGGATTTCAATCTGGGTGTCGAGCAGCGATTGAAGCGCAGTGGTATCCCGACCGTACACTATGTGAGCCCCTCGGTGTGGGCCTGGCGGCGTGGCCGGGTCCGCAAGATCGCGCGCAGTGTCGACCGCATGCTGGCCCTGTTCCCCTTCGAGGCCGAATTCTACCGTGAGCATGCCGTACCGGTGTCGTTCGTCGGGCACCCGCTCGCCGACATGATCCCGGAGCGTGTCGCGGCGGACGCGGCGCGGGCGACCCTGGGGCTGCCCACGGACGTCCCCCTGGTGGCGCTGCTGCCCGGCAGCCGTGCCGGCGAGGTGGCGCGGCTGGCCGAGCGCTTCGTCGGGACGATGGCGTGGTGTGTGCGTCACCGGCCCGGTATCCATTTCGTGGTGCCGCTGGCCAATGCGACCACCCGCGCGATCTTCGTGACGGCCCTCGACCGGCAGGGGGGCGAGTTGCCGGTGCAACTCATCGACGGCAATGCGCGCCAGGTGATGGCGGCGAGCGACGCCGTGCTGCTGGCCTCGGGTACGGCGACCCTGGAGGCGCTGCTGCTGAAGCGGCCGATGGTGGTGGCTTACCGCCTGGCGCCGCTCACCTATTGGCTGGCGCGGCGGCTGGTCAAACTGCCGCATTTCGCACTGCCCAATCTGTTGGCCGGGCGGGCACTGGTCCCTGAATTCCTGCAGGATGACGTGCTGCCGGAGATCCTGGGTGAGGCGGTCCTGCAATGCCTGGACGACAGCGCCACGCGCACGCGGCTGATCACCGCCTTCGACGAGCTGCATCACGCACTGCGCCGCGATGCCGATCGCAGCGCCGCAGCGGCCGTGCTCGAGGTCGCCGGACGATGAATCTGCAGCCGCATCTCAGTCACGGAAGCATACGGAATACACTGACAATCACTGACCCACAAACCCCCAAACCGTATTGGCCACGGAAGCACACGGGAAAACACGGACAAGATCATATGCTTCACACAACAGCCCCTATCACCCGCCAGGTGCTGAAGCGGAGCTTTGTGACACGGTTTTATTTCCGTGTTCTTCCGTGTGTTTCCGTGGCTGATATGAATTTTCAGGATAAGAAATCCCCCGTGGGTTCCGTGGCTGAAAGGTCTCGGTCCGTGCCGTTCCGCGTGTTCCCGTGGCAAACGCGGTGTTCAGGATGAACGACCACGTGGACTTCGATTTCACCCGCGGTCTGCGCCTGGTCGCCGGGGTCGACGAGGTCGGTCGCGGCCCGCTGGCGGGGCCGGTGGTGGCGGCCGCGGTGATCCTCGATCCTGCGCGCCCCATCGACGGTCTGGCCGATTCCAAGCGGCTCAGCGAGACGCGCCGGGAGGCGTTGGCACCGATCATCCGGGAGTGTGCGCTCGTCTGGGCCCTGGGACGCGCCGAGGTGGAGGAGATCGACGCGCTCAACATCCTGCAGGCCAGTCTCCTGGCCATGCGGCGTGCCGTGCTGGCACTCACGACGGTACCGGATTTCGCACTCATCGACGGCAACCGCTGCCCCGAGCTGCCTTGCCCGGCCGAGGCGGTCATCAAGGGTGACAGCCGTGTCGCGGCCATCAGCGCCGCCTCCATCATCGCCAAGGTCGCGCGCGACCACGAGATGGTCGAACTGGACGCCCAGTACCCGGGCTACGGCCTGGCCGGCCACAAGGGCTATCCCAGCCCCGGGCACCTCGCCGCGCTGGCGCGCCTGGGCGTCACCCCCATCCACCGGCGCAGTTTCGCGCCGGTACGGCGGCTCTTATAGCCTGCCTGTGTACGTATAACCACGAAGGACACGAAGGACACAAGGGTATTGACGTGAAAAAAATACCCGCCTTTGGCTTGGCAGGGTGGCACCTGGTCCGCGCCTATGCGGAATCGACTTCGATGGATCACCGCGGCCGTCGCGTGGGCATGCAACAGGTGCCCACCCAAGCTGATCCACCGGGTTCCAGCATGCGCCTTCTGTTTTGCATTACGCAATAAACTATGGATTTCCTTAGTGCCCTTCGTGTCCTTCGTGGTTGACCGGGCCGGCTGCGACGGCAGCTCCGCGCGGGGACCGCGGGCCGCGCAAGTCAAGTCTTGAATCCCCCCGCCCAAAGCCGGAGACTCCCCGGCATGCCCGTGCCCTTCGTCCATCTCCATTTGCACACCGAATACTCGCTGGTCGACGGCATCGTGCGGATCGAGCCGCTGGTGCAGGCGGTGGCCGCCGCCGGCATGCCGGCCTGCGCGGTGACCGATCAGAGCAACCTGTTCGCGCTGGTGAAGTTCTACAAAGCGGCCATCGGCGCCGGCATCAAGCCCATCATCGGCGCGGACGTCTGGGTCCACAATGCACAGGATCCGAACCAACCCAGCCGGCTGGTCTTGCTGTGCCAGGACCGTGCCGGCTATCTCAACCTCAATGCGCTCATTTCGCGCAGCTATATCGAGGGTCAGCATCGCGGTGTGCCGATCCTGCAGAAGGATTGGCTGCGCGCGCACAGCGCCGGGCTGATCGCCCTGTCGGGCGGGCGCAGCGGCGACGTCGGCGTGGCCCTGCGCGCCGGCAACGACGCGCTTGCCGAAGAACTTCTGGACGACTGGCTCGGTCTGTTCCCCGATCGCTATTACCTGGAACTCCAGCGCACCGGCCGCGAGTATGAAGAGGAGTACCTGCACGCCGCGGTGCAGCTGGCCGCGCGCCGCGCCGTGCCGGTGGTCGCCACCAACGACGTGCATTTTCTCGCCCCGGACGACTTCGAGGCGCACGAGGCGCGGGTGTGCATCCACGACGGCCGAACCCTGGACGACCCGCGCCGACCGCACCGCCACAGTGAGCAGCAATACCTGAAGACACCCGCGGAGATGGCCGCGCTGTTCGCCGACATCCCCGAGGCACTGGAAAACAGTGTCGAGATCGCCAGGCGCTGCAATCTGGAACTGACACTGGGCAAGAACTATCTGCCGGAGTTCCCGGTGCCGGCCGGCATGACCATGGACGAACTCTTCCGGCAGCAGGCGCACGAGGGCTTGGAGCAACGGCTGGAAAAACTGTTCGCTGCGCCATCGGATGCGGGCGCGCAGGACGTCGCGGAGCGCCGCAGGCCCTACGACGAGCGTCTTCAGATCGAGCTCGATGTCATCATCCAGATGGGCTTTTCCGGCTATTTCCTGATCGTCGCCGACTTCATCAAATGGGCCAAGGCCAACGGCGTGCCGGTCGGTCCCGGCCGTGGTTCCGGCGCCGGTTCGCTGGTCGCCTACGCGCTGACCATCACCGACCTCGATCCGATCCACTACGACCTGCTGTTCGAGCGCTTCCTCAACCCCGAGCGCGTGTCCATGCCCGACTTCGACGTCGACTTCTGCATGGAGGGTCGCGACCGGGTGATCGATTACGTCGCCGGGAAGTACGGCCGCGACAAGGTCTCGCAGATCATCACCTATGGCTCCATGGCGGCGAAGGCCGTGGTGCGCGATGTCGGCCGGGTGCTCGGTCACCCCTACGGCTTCGTCGACCGCATCGCCAAACTGATCCCTTTCGAACTCGGCATCACGCTGGACAAGGCGTTGGCCCAGGACGAGCAACTGCGCCGGGCCTACGAGAACGAAGAGGACGTGCGCGCCATCATCGACCTCGCCAAGTCGCTCGAAGGCCTCTCCCGCAACGCCGGCAAGCACGCCGGCGGGGTGGTGATCGCACCCTCCAGGCTCACCGATTTCACGCCGCTGTACTGCGAGGCCGGCGGTGCCAACCTGGTCAGCCAGTTCGACAAGGACGACGTCGAGGCGGTCGGCCTGGTGAAGTTCGATTTTCTGGGTCTGCGCACGCTGACCATCATCGACGGGGCGCTGGCGACCCTGAACCGTCAGCGTGCCGAACACGGCGCGGAAGCGGTCGACATCGAACGTATCCCGCTGGACGATCCGGCGGCATTCGCTCTCCTCAAGGCCTGCCAGACCACGGCGGTGTTCCAGCTGGAATCCAGCGGCATGAAGGACCTGATCCGGCGTCTGCAGCCCGACAGCTTCGAGGACATCATCGCGCTGGTAGCGCTGTTCCGCCCGGGCCCCTTGCAGTCGGGTATGGTCGATGACTTCATCGCGCGCAAGCACGGCAAACAGCGGGTCGAATACCCGCATCCCAAGCTTGAACCGATCCTCAAACCGACCTACGGCGTGATCCTGTACCAGGAACAGGTGATGCAGATCGCTCAGGTGCTGGCCGGCTACACGCTCGGCGGTGCCGACCTGCTGCGCCGCGCCATGGGCAAGAAGAAGCCCGAGGAGATGGCCCAGCAGCGCGAGATCTTCACGCAGGGCGCAGTCGCCAATGGCGTCGATGCGAACGTCGCCACCTACATCTTCGACCTGATGGAGAAGTTCGCCGGATACGGTTTCAACAAGTCGCACTCGGCGGCCTATGCGCTGGTCTCCTACCAGACCGCCTGGTTGAAGGCGCATCACCTGGCACCGTTCATGGCCGCGGTACTGTCGGCGGACATGGACAACACCGACAAGGTGGTCACGCTCATCGATGAATGTCGGTCGATGCAGCTGCGGGTGATCCCACCGGACATCAACCGTTCCGACTACCGTTTCACCGTGGCCGACGATGACACCGTGATCTACGGCCTCGGCGCCATCAAGGGTGTCGGTCAGGCGGCCATCGAAGGCGTGATGGCCGAACGCGAGGCCCATGGCACGTTCAAGGACCTGTACACCTTCTGCCGCCGCGTCGACCTGCGCAAGCTCAACCGCCGGGTGCTGGAGGCGCTGATCCGCGCCGGTGCCTGCGACAGCCTGGGGGGGAACCGCGCCACCCTGATGGCGCAACTGCCGACTGCATTGAAGCTCGCCGAGCAGCAGGAGCGTGACTCGGGTGCGGGGCAGGTCGATCTGTTCGGCAATGTCGTCGCGACCGGGGACGTGCCGGTCGAGGTCGTCAGCCTGCCGGAATGGGACGAGGAGATCCGCCTGCAGGGCGAAAAGGAGACCCTCGGTCTGTATCTCACCGGTCATCCCATCTGCCGCTACGAGGCCGAGCTGGCGCACATCACCAGCGGCCGTCTGGCGGCGTTGATCGGCAACGGGGATGTCCCGGGTTCACGCAGCACCGACCGGCAGGTCGTGGTGGCCGGCCTGGTGCTCGCCCTGCGGGTGCGCCAGACCCGGCGCGGTTCCATGGCCTTCGTCACCCTCGATGACCGCAGCGCACGGGTCGAGATGCGGGTGTTCTCCGATGTGTTCGAGCAGCACCGCAACCTGATCGCCAAGGACCGGGTGCTGGTGGTGGAGGGAGTGCTCGGCTACGACGATTATTCGGGCGGCCAGCAACTCACCGCCGACAAAGTCTATGATATCAGTCAGGCACGCGAGATCTTCGCCCGGCGAGTGGTCATCGCGGTCGACGATGCGCAGGCCGGCAACGGTTTCATGCAGTCCCTGGCCGAGATCCTGCAGCCGTTTCGGCAGGGCAAGTGCCCGGTCTGGGTCGATTACCGCAACCGCGCGGCCCGTGCCCAGGTCGCCCTGGGCCGCGAATGGAACGTGCGCCCGGCCGACGAACTGCTCCACCGTCTGCATGAACTGGCCGGGGAGGAGAAGGTGGCGGTGGAATACGCCACCACGGATACAAGGGGCAAGAGGCAGGATACAAGTCGATTATAATTCCGTGTTCTACTTGTATCTTGCTTCTTGCCTCTTGTATCTTTCGCCTTATGAACCTCAACTTCCTGGATTTCGAACAGCCCATCGCCGAGCTCGAGGCCAAGATCGAGGAACTGCGGTTCCTGGGTAACGACACCGAGATCAACATCAGCGAGGAGATCGGGCGCCTGCAGGAGAAAAGCCGCTCGCTGACCGCGTCGATCTTCGCCAAGCTCAGCCCCTGGCAGATCTCACAGCTCGCCCGTCATCCGCAGCGGCCGCACACGCTCGACTACATCCAACGCCTGTTCACCGATTTCGACGAGTTGCACGGTGACCGCGCCTTTGCCGACGACGCTGCCATCGTCGGCGGCGTTGCCCGGATCGATGGCCGGCCGGTGATGGTGATCGGTCACCAGAAGGGACACGACACCAAAGAGAAGCTGGTGCGCAATTTCGGCATGCCGCGCCCCGAGGGTTACCGCAAGGCGTTGCGTCTGATGCAGATGGCCGAGAAGTTCCGCCTGCCGCTCCTGACCTTCATCGATACGCCCGGCGCCTATCCCGGTATCGGTGCCGAGGAGCGCGGCCAGAGCGAGGCCATCGCCCGCAACCTATCCGCCATGACCGAGCTGAAGACACCGATCATCTGCACGGTGATCGGCGAGGGCGGTTCCGGTGGCGCGCTGGCGATCGGTGTCGGTGACCGGGTGCTGATGCTGGAGTACAGCACCTATTCGGTGATCTCGCCCGAGGGCTGTGCGTCCATCCTGTGGAAGAGCGCCGACAAGGCCCAGGATGCCGCCGAGTCCCTGGGCATCACGGCCAAGCGCCTGCTGGAACTCAAGCTCGTCGATGGCATCATCCCCGAGCCACTCGGCGGTGCGCACCGCGACATCGATGCCACGGCGGAATCCCTCCGCCAGGCCCTGCTGCAGCAACTCGACAACATCGGCGGTCTGACCCCCGAGCAGCTGCTCAAGGCACGCTACCAGCGCATCATGGGTTATGGGCATTTCAGCGTGAGTTGAGAGCTGGGGATCGGGGGC
>JAIOJV010000073.1 GCA_019911805.1 Gammaproteobacteria bacterium | reverse complement strand
GGGTATCTATTTAGCTCCAGTGGCGTCAGAATAGCTGGATGGAAACCCAGATACTAACGCCAACTCCCGGGCAGGACTACCCCCGCAACTGGAACGAATTTCTTGACTGGTTTGCCACCGAAGAGGCCTGCCAGGCGTTTCTGGAGAAGCTTCGCTGGCCCCAAGGCTTCGTCTGCCCGCGTTGCGGCAACGCTGGTGAGGTGTACCGCGCCAGCCGCACCCGCCTGATGTGCCGCTCATGCCAGTACCAAGGCACAGTGACCTCTGGGACCATCTTTGACAAGACGCGCACACCGCTGCGTGTCTGGCTGGCGGCTGCGTGGTACCTGACCAATCAGAAACAAGGCGTGAGCGCCCTGGGGCTGCAGCGCGTATTGGGGTTGGGGAGCTACCAGACCGCCTGGACGATGCTGCACCGGTTCCGACGCGCCATGGTTCGTCCGGGCCGGGACAAGCTCAAGGGGCTTGTCGAGGTGGATGAAACGTATCTGTCCATTACGGATCGCAAAAATCGCGCCACCCCTGCAGGGCGCAAGAGCAGCACCACCAAAGTGTTGGTGGTCATGGCGGTGGAGATCGTAGAGCCCAAGGGATTTGGGCGCATTCGGCTGCGCCGCATCGACCGAGACTCCGCCACGCACGTCATCCCCTTTGTGCAGGAGGTGGTCGAGCCCGGAGCCCAGGTGCGAACAGATGGTTCGGCGGCGTACCGCGCACTGGGAGAGCTGGGTTACACCCCCCAGCGCACCGTCATGCTCGGCTCAGGCGTACCTGCCCATGTCTCCATGGCGGGAGTGCATCGGGTCGCCTCACTGGTACAGCGCTGGATACTGGGAACGCACCACGGTTCTGTGCAACCCGAGCACCTGGATGCCTATCTCGATGAATTCGTGTTCCGCTTCAACCGGCGCACATCCAACTCACGCGGGATGCTGTTTTACCGCTTGCTGCAGCAAGCTGTGGTTACGCCGCCAGTGACGTATGGGGATGTCGTGAGCAAGAACACCGGGGAGAGGCAATCGGA
>JAIOJV010000072.1 GCA_019911805.1 Gammaproteobacteria bacterium | reverse complement strand
GAGGAAATAGCGGTCGAGCAGGCGCCGGACCAGCCAGCGCCGCAGGGGGGGAATCAGGCAGAGAAAACCCAGGGCGTCGGTGAAAAAGCCCGGGATCAGCAGCAGTATTGCGCCCAGGGTCAGCAGCACAGCCTCGAGGAGTTCCATGGCCGGGATCTGCCCCTGCGCCATGGCGTGCTGCGCCCGCTGCAGCGCGGCGAACCCCTGCTGGCGCAGCAGCAGCACCCCCAGTACCGCCGTGAATACCACCAGAAACACCGTCGGCAGGGCACCGATCCAGCTGCCCACTTCAATGAGCAGATAGAGCTCCACCAGGGGTATGCCGAGGAACAGCAGCAACGTCAGGACAGGCAGCGCACGCATCCCGGCAACATACCCGCCCCCCGGGGCGAATTGCAATCGACCCGGCATGAGGCGGGAGGCGTCAGGAGAAAAAATCTTGGCCACGGAATCCACGGAACAACACGGAAAAAATGCTGATGGCAAAACCCCTTGTAGGGTACGTCGGCACCAGCGACGCACTGTGGTGCGGGATTTTGGTGCGTCAGGCTGCGCCTCGACGCACCCTACCGGCCCGCCGACATCATGGAGCCTGACTCCATTGATCCGCAACAGAATTCAATCGATAAACCCCGCCCAGTGATCGCCCGGTTTGCGCACTGGGCTTTTACATTAGTATTTTTCCCGTGTTGTTCCGTGGATTCCGTGGCCAAAAGGGTTTTGCCCTTAACGCCTCCCGCCCCACCGCGCCACCGCCCACCCCCTTGACTCCCATCAACTCATCGCTATCATTGGCACTCACTGGAAACGAGTGCTAATAATCCACTCGGCCGACTCTGGTCTTCAAACGACCCCAAGCTCAGCCATATCGAAGGAGAATGCTGAATGAAAATTCGTCCGTTGCATGATCGTGTGATCATCAAGCGCATGGAGGAAGAACGCACATCCCCCGGTGGGATCGTGATTCCGGACTCCGCCACCGAAAAGCCGATCCGCGGTGAGGTTCTCGCTGTCGGCAAGGGTAAGATCCAGGACGATGGCAGCGTCCGCGCCCTTGACGTGAAGGTCGGCGACAAGGTGCTGTTCGGTAAGTACAGCGGTACCGAGGTCAAGGTGGATGGCGAGGATCTGCTCGTCATGCGCGAAGAAGACATCGTGGCGGTCATCGAAGGCTGAGTCCCGGCCGGCCGCAAGACACGCAACCGAATTCAAGAGGATTAACGAATATGTCAGCAAAAGAAGTCAAATTCAGCGACGATGCGCGCCAGCGCATGGTCAAGGGCGTGAACATTCTGGCCAATGCGGTCAAGACCACGCTGGGGCCGAAGGGTCGTAATGTGGTGCTGGAGAGGGCCTTCGGCGCCCCCACCGTCACCAAGGACGGCGTGTCCGTCGCCAAGGAGATCGAACTGAAGGACAAGTTCGAGAACATGGGCGCCCAGATGGTGAAGGAAGTCGCCTCCCAGACCTCCGATGTCGCCGGCGACGGTACCACCACCGCCACCGTGCTGGCCCAGGCCATCCTCCGCGAGGGCATGAAGGCGGTCGCCGCCGGCATGAACCCCATGGACCTCAAGCGCGGCATCGACAAGGCCGTGACCGCCGCCATCGCGGATTTGAAGAAGCTGTCCAAGCCCTGCACCGATACCAAGGCCATCACCCAGGTGGGTACCATCTCCGCCAACTCCGATGAGGCCATCGGCAGCAGCATCGCCGAGGCGATGGAGAAGGTCGGCAAGGAAGGCGTCATCACCGTCGAGGAAGGTTCCGGTCTGGAGAACGAGCTGGACGTGGTCGAGGGTATGCAGTTCGATCGCGGCTATCTGTCGCCGTACTTCATCAATAACCAGCAGAACATGTCCTGTGAGCTGGATGATCCGTTCATCCTGATCCACGACAAGAAGATCTCCAACATCCGCGAGATGCTGCCGGTACTCGAGGGTGTCGCCAAGGCTGGTCGTCCGCTGCTGATCATCGCCGAGGACGTCGAAGGCGAGGCGCTGGCCACGCTGGTGGTCAACACCATTCGCGGTATCGTCAAGGTGTCTGCGGTCAAGGCCCCCGGTTTCGGTGACCGCCGCAAGGCCATGCTGCAGGACATCGCCGTCCTGACCGGCGGCCAGGTGATCTCCGAGGAAGTCGGTATGTCGCTGGACAAGGTCACCCTGGAGGATCTGGGTACCGCCAAGAAGATCCAGGTGACCAAGGAAAATACCACCATCATCGATGGCGCCGGTCGCAAGGCCGACATCGAGGCCCGCGTGCAGCAGATCCGCGCCCAGGTCGAGGAGGCCACCTCCGACTATGACAAGGAGAAGCTGCAGGAGCGCGTCGCCAAGCTCGCCGGCGGTGTGGCAGTGATCAAGGTCGGTGCCGCGACCGAGATGGAGATGAAAGAGAAGAAGGCCCGTGTCGAAGACGCCCTGCATGCCACGCGTGCGGCGGTGGAGGAAGGCGTGGTCCCCGGCGGCGGTGTCGCCTTGATCCGTGCCCGTGTCGGCATCGCCAAGCTCAAGGGCGACAACCACGATCAGGACGTCGGTATCGACATCGCGCGCCGTGCGATGGAGGAGCCACTGCGCCAGATCGTCGGCAATGCCGGTGAGGAAGGCTCCGTCATCCTGGCCAAGGTCGAGGACGGCAAGGACAGCTTCGGTTACAACGCCACGACCGGTGAGTTCGGCGACATGGTGAAGATGGGCATCCTGGATCCGACCAAGGTCGTCCGCACCGCGCTGCAGAACGCCGCCTCCGTGGCCGGCCTGATGATCACCACCGAGTGCATGATCGCCGAGCTGCCGGAGAAGGATTCCGCCGGCGCCGGCGCCGGCATGGGCGACATGGGTGGTATGGGCGGTATGGGTGGGATGGGGATGATGTAGGTTTGTAGGTTTCCCGTTCGCTCTTGCGTAAGATAAAGAAGCCCCGGTTCATGCCGGGGTTTTCTTTTTCCTGATACAAGAGGCAAGAGGCAAGAGGCAAGTGAACGGTAAAAAGAAACCCCGCCATGGCGGGGTTCGGTTTTTTTACTTGTCTCCTGTCTCTTGCCTCTTGTCTCTATCAGCATATGAACGCAACGCGTTCATACGCTGATATACATCCACCCCTGCTGCAGCCGCAGGAGGATCTCTTCCAGTGCCGACGGTGTGATGATCGCCTCGGGGACGAGTTGCGGGGTCAGGTGCTGTTCGCGGCGCAGCTGATCCATGGCGGTCTGGCAGGCGAGGAAGGTGAGGTTATCGTACTCACGCTGTAGCGTCCGCACGCGGTCGGCGAACGGCGAGGTATTGGCGAGCAGCAGGTTCAGGCCGCCGGCGTTGGCGACCAGTTCCAGTTCCACGGGCTGCTGCAGCTTGCGGTAGGTAGCCAATAATTTTTCGGCGGTATCCAGCGCCTTTTCCAGCTTCTCGGGGTCCGCGCTGCTGATGTGCAGCAGGATGCGGCGCTCACCTCCCTTGATCGGGGTCTGGGCGAGGTTGGCGGTCTGAAAGGCCTTCTGTTCGTTGATGTACATGGCCTGCAGGGTGGGCTCCTGCTGCTGCGCATTGCCCACCCAGCCGGTCGCGCCGCCGAGGGCGAGCAGCAACGAGGCGGCGATGGCCTGACGCCAGCGCTGTTTCCGGTCGACGCGCGGCCTGCGGCTCGGCGGGGGCGGCGGGATGTCATAGGCGTGCTGCACCAGCTCGCGCAGGCGGCGCAGCTCGCAGGCACGGTGGTTCAGGTCGTCGTCGGCGTTGATGGCGGTGAGGATGCGACTCTTCTCATCGGCATCGAGCTGGTTGTCGACAAAGGCACTCAGATATTCATCGGAGATGTTCCCGTCGGTGGACATCACTTAACCCTCCTGATCCGGTGTACTGTTTCGTCCGGGTCATGTTGGATGAGGTTGGAGTCCAGCAGAGAGACCTTCAGGGTGCGGCGGGCGCGGCACAGGCGACTCATCACGGTTCCGATCGGCACGCCCAGGATGTTGGCGACCTCGATATACGAACAGCCTTCCAGATCCACCAGTGTCAACACCTGGCGCTGACCCAGCGGCAAGGTATCGATAGCCGCACGCACCTGAGTCACGACCTGGTGTTGCTGGTGCTCGTATTCCGGCGTGATCTCGTGCTCGAAGGGGATGTCATCGATGTCCACGGTATCCTTCATGCGGCGGAAGTGGTCCCGCCAGCAGTTGGTCAGGATGCTGAACAGCCAGGTCTCCATGGCGGCAGGATCGCGTAGCTGACCACTTTTTTTGAGTGCCTTCTCCAGGGTCTCCTGGACCAGGTCGTCGGCCAGGGCGGGCTCATGGCACCAGGAGTAGGCCAGGCGGTACAGCCGTACGCGGCTGCCCTCGAGGCGCTGCTTGAATTCCTGGCTCCGGCAGAACAAACTCAACAATTTCATAATTATACCCGATCCTGGCCGTATCTCCGGCCTAGTAAAGACGTGCCGTGTCCGCCGATTATTCCGCAAAGCGGGGACAGGTGCCAGGAGTGAGTGAGGGGCGAGGCGTGAGGGGTAAGGCGTGAGGCGTGAGGCGTAAAAGACAAGCCCTATTTTAGCCACGGAAGCACACGGAAAGACACGGAAAAATAATGATGTAAAGTGCAGGCGCGTAGGGTGCGTCGAGGCGCAGCCTGACGCACCAGGTCCCACGCCACGGTGCGTCGCTGGCGCCGACGCACCCTACACGCCCGACCCCTCGCAGGCGCGGAGCGAGCCGAGAGCCTGCCACGGGAGCACATGAAGTAACGCGGAAAAATGCCCAATGTAAAAAAACCGGCAATCAACCCACTTGCTCACAAGCTGGGCTTTTTCTCATTGAATTTTTCCGTGTCTTTCCGTGTGCTTCCGTGGCCAAAAAAGGTTTGGGGTTTGGGTTTTACGCCTCACGCCTCACGCCTTACCCATCACGCCTCGCCATCAACGTGCGACCCCGCCACGCATCGGCATGGGTGGTGGTGCAGAGGGTTCTTCACCCTCCAGGCTCAGGCCGCTGCTGTTGGCGATGGCGGGTGGCTCGCCGGGAATTTCTTCGCTGAGGTTGATGCGCAGACGCAGGTTGTTCGGTGAGTCGGCGTTGCGCAGTGCCTCCTCGATCGAGATGCGACCGTCCATGTGCAGACGGTACAGCGCGCTGTCGAAGGTCTGCATGCCGATGTTCTCCGACTTCGCCATGACCTCCTTGATCTCGTGCACGTCGCCGCGGCGGATCAGGTCCTGCACCAGCGGTGTGCCCAGCAGAATCTCGATGGCGGCACAGCGCTTGCCTTCGACCGTCGGGATCAGGCGCTGCGAGACGAAGGCGCGGATGTTCAGTGACAGGTCCAGCAGCAGCTGGTTGCGGCGGTCTTCGGGGAAGAAGTTGATGATACGGTCCAGCGCCTGGTTGGCGTTGTTGGCGTGCAGCGTCGAGATGGCCAGGTGACCGGTCTCGGCGAAGGTGATGGCATGTTCCATGGTCTCGCGGTCACGGATCTCACCGATCAGGATCACGTCCGGTGCCTGCCGCAGGGTGTTCTTCAGCGCATCTGCGTAGCTGTCGGTGTCCAGGCCGACCTCGCGCTGGTTGACGATGGATTTCTTGTGATGATGAATGAACTCGACCGGGTCCTCGATGGTGATGATGTGGCCGGCGCTGTTGGTGTTGCGGTAGTCGATCAGTGACGCCAGCGAGGTGGATTTGCCCGAGCCGGTGGCCCCGACGAACAGCACCAGGCCGCGCTTGGCCATGACCACATCGGTGAGCACCGGCAGCAGGCCGAGGTCCTGCCATTGCGGGATCTGGGTCTTGATGTTGCGCACCACCATACCGATGGTGTTGCGCTGCTTGAAGATGTTCACGCGGAAGCGGCCGACGCCCGTCTCGGAGATGGCGAGGTTCATTTCGGGCTTGTGTTCGAACTGCGCGATCTGATCGTCGTCCATCAGCGTGTAGGCGATCTCTTTGATGCGGTCCGGTGTCAGGGTGGCCTTGTCGACGACCTTGAGCTGGCCATGAAACTTCATACAGGCCGGCGCCCCGGTGCTCAGATAAAGGTCCGACGCATCCTTCATCACCATGATCTTCAGAAAATCTTTGAATTCCATCTGGGTTCCCCGTGAGCGTGTCGGTGGCTGCGGTCGGCGGTTCCGTCGGGCGGGACGGGAGCTGCTGGGCAACGGCGCCGGTCCCTAAGGTTTCGGCGCCACCAGGGCGGTCTTGAATCCCGCGGCGACCGGGCTCGCCAAGACACCGCGCGATCCGCGACAATGGTGGCCGGTTGCCTGCGGCGGCCCCGGCGAGCGCCCGTCCCCTGCCCGGAATGGCCACGGAAACACACGGAAGGACACGGAATATGGATGTGCGGCAGGGTTTGTGTTCCGTGTACTTCCGTGTGTTTCCGTGGCCATGGCGTTGCTCAGGGTGGCTACGGAAGTACATGGAATGACACGGAGGGGGGAGTGCGGCCGGTCTTACTTTCCGTGTATTTCCGTGTGCTTCCGTGGCCATAGCGGTTGCGCATCCCGCCAGCGCGGGCCGTGCAGATAGGTACAGTCGGAGAACCCGTTTTGTGAACCAGTCGACAGATGCCGTGACGCGAGACCTGCCTGAGGCACTGTGCGCCCCGGTGCAGCGTCATTGGGACGACTATTGCGTGGCCGCCGCCGAGGCCGGCATCGAGCCGCCGCACAACGCCGACTTCCTGCGCTATCTCGGCCGGGTCTGGGCCGTCAGCGATTTCGTCGCCCTGGCCTGTGTGCGCAACCCGGGACTGATCGGCGAGTTGCTGGCCAGCGGTGATCTGCTGGGCGACTACGCCCGTGGGGAGATGCGGACCAAGGCACAGGCCGCCGTCGCCGCCGTGACGGATGCGGGCGCACTCGGCACCGCCCTGCGGCGCCTGCGCCGGCGCGAGCTGGTACGTATCGCCTGGCGCGACCTGGCCGGCTGGGCGCCGGTCGACGAGGTCCTCGAGGACCTGTCGGCGCTGGCCGATGCCTGCGTGCAGGTGGCGCTGGAGCGGCTGCATGCCTGGCAGTGCCGTGTTTATGGTACGCCCCGGACCGCCACCGGGCGCCCGCAGGGGCTGGTGGTGCTCGGCATGGGCAAGCTGGGTGCGCGCGAGCTCAACTTCTCGTCCGACATCGATCTCATCTTCGCCTATCCCGAGGCGGGCCCGGGACCCGGTCGGCGCCGCGGCCGGCCGCAGCTTGGCGATGAGGAATTCTTCAACCTTCTGGCCCGCGACCTCATCCAGGTGCTGGACGACCTGACGCCGGAGGGTTTCGTCTATCGGGTCGACATGCGTCTGCGCCCCTTCGGCGACAGCGGGCCGTTGGCCATGAGCTTCGCGGCGCTGGAGGACTACTACCAGTCGCAGGGCCGCGAATGGGAGCGCTACGCCATGGTCAAGGCGCGGCCGGTCGCCGGTGACGCGCAGGACGCGGCGGAGCTGGCGGACCTGCTGCGGCCGTTCGTCTATCGCCGTTATCTGGACTTCGGTGCCTTCGAGCAGCTGCGCGAGATGAAGGCGCTGATCCGCGGCGAGGTGGAGCGTTACGGCCTGCACGACGACATCAAGCTCGGCCCGGGTGGCATCCGCGAGGTGGAGTTCATCGTCCAGGCCTTCCAGCTGGTGCGCGGCGGTCGCGAACCGATTCTGCGCGAGCGTGGCCTGCTGCCGGCGTTGAGGCACCTGGCGGGGCGCGGCCTGCTGCCGGGATTCGCGGTGGAGCGTCTCGCCGCGGCCTACCGTTTCCTGCGGCGGGTGGAGAACCGCCTGCAGGCGTATGCCGACGAGCAGACCCACCACCTGCCCGAGCACGAAACCGGGCGGCTGCGGCTCGCCTTCAGCCTGGGCTTTCCCGACTGGAAGGCATTCCTACGGGCGCTGGACGGGCATCGTCGCTTCGTCGATGGTCAGTTTCAGCAGGTGTTTGCCGCCCCCCAGGCGGTGACCCAGGCGGCCGCCGCCCCGAATGCGGATCTCGAGGCCCTGTGGGCGGGTCATCTGGATGAGGCGGCGGCGCGGCGGCTGCTGACCGGGCGCGGCTGTGAGGACTGCGACGAGGCGCTGCGGCTGCTGACGGCGTTTCAGGACAGCGCCGCCCTGCGGGGCATGGGCAGTCGGGGCCGTGCCCGCCTGGACCGGCTGATGCCGCTGCTGCTGGCGGCGGTAATGGAGACGACGGAGCCGACCCCGACCTTCGCCCGCGTCATGCAGGTGATCGAGTCCATCGCGGGACGCAGCGCCTACCTGGCGCTGTTGGTGGAGCACCCCATGGCCCTGTCGCAGCTGGTCCGGCTGTGCGCGGCCAGCCCCTGGATCGCCGCGCAGCTGGCCCGCCACCCGTTGCTGCTCGACGAGCTGCTGGATCCCCGCCAGCTCTATGCGCCGCTGCGCCGCGCCGATCTGGAGGCCCAGCTCGCGGCGCGGCTGGCGGACGTCGACGCGCTGGATCTGGAACGGCAGATGGATACCCTGCGGCAGTTTCAGCAGGCCGCGGTGATGCGGGTGGCGGCAGCCGACATCGTCGGTGCCACACCGCTGATGGTGGTCAGCGACTACCTCACCGACATCGCCGAGGTGATCCTCGAGCGGGTACTGACCCTGTGCTGGCGGCAGCTGGCGGCGCGCCACGGCGAGCCGGGCCAGCGACGCGGCGGCGCCCACCATCCGACCGGTTTCGCCATTGTCGCCTACGGCAAGCTCGGCGGCATCGAACTGAGTTATGGATCGGACCTGGACCTGGTGTTCATCCACGCCAGTCACGGTAGCGGGCAGGTCACCGACGGGCCGAAGGTGGTGGATAATTCGGTCTTCTTCGTGCGCCTGGGTCAGCGCATCATCCATTTCCTGAATACGCTGACCCCCGCCGGTGTGCTCTACGAGGTGGATATGCGCCTGCGGCCGAGTGGTGCCTCGGGACTGCTGGTCACCAGCCTGGAGGCCTTCCGGGATTATCAGGAGAAGGATGCCTGGACCTGGGAGCACCAGGCCCTGGTGCGGGCCCGCGTGGTCGCCGGCGATGCCGGGCTTGCCGCGGCGTTCGCCGCGGTCCGCCGCGCCGTGCTGCGTCGTCGGCGCGACCCCGACACGTTGCGCGCCGAGGTGTGCGACATGCGCGAACGCATGCGCCAGGAGTTGGTGCGGCACGACCCTGCCCACTTCGACCTCAAACAAGGGGTCGGTGGTATCGCCGATATCGAATTTATGGTGCAATACCACGTCCTGCGGTATGCCCACGCGCACCCCAAGCTGCTGGTCTGGAGTGACAATATCCGCCTGCTGGAGACGCTCGGGGCGGAGGGTCTGCTGGCGCCCGAGGCGACCGTCCTGCTGGCCGACGCCTACCGGGCCTTCCGCAAGCGCGTGCACGAACTGACGCTGCAGGAACTGCCGCCCGTCGTGGATGCCGGGGAATTCGCCGCGCTGCGCGCGCGGGTGGCGGCGCTGTGGCGCGAAATCATGGAATAGATACAAGAAGTAAGAGACAAGGTGCAAGAGAGGCAAGAGGCGAGAGACAAGGTGCAAAAGGCAAGTAGAAAGCGGCGTCCTTCAGGACTTGCCTCTTGCCTCTTGCACGTTGTCTCTCGTCTATTGTCACTGAATTGAAAGAGGAGACGTACGATGTCGATGGCCGACCGTGACGGCGTCATCTGGCTGGACGGGGAGCTGGTGCCCTGGCGTGAGGCCAAGGTGCATGTGCTCACCCATACCCTGCATTACGGCATGGGCGTGTTCGAGGGCGTGCGCGCCTACAAGACCGATGCGGGCACGGCGATCTTTCGTCTCGACGCGCACACCGAGCGGCTGTTCCGCTCGGCGCACATCCTTATGATGCCCATGCCCTGGGACAAGGCGACCCTCAATGCGGCGCAGTGCGCCGTGGTGCGTGAGAATAAGCTGGAATCGGCCTACATCCGGCCGATGTGCTTCTACGGCGCCGAGGGTATGGGCCTGCGCGCCGACAACCTCAAGGTCCACTGCATGATCGCCGCCTGGACCTGGGGCGCCTATCTCGGTGCCGAGAACATGGAGCGCGGTATCCGCATCAAGACCTCTTCGTTCACGCGCCATCACGTGAACATCACCATGTGCAAGGCCAAGGCCAACGGCAACTACATGAACTCGATGCTGGCCCTGCGCGAGGCGCTGTCGGTGGGGTATGACGAGGCCATGCTGCTGGACAACGAGGGCTACGTGGCCGAGGGCTCCGGCGAGAACATCTTCATCGTGCGCAACGGTACGATCTATACGCCGGACCTGACCTCGGCGCTCGACGGCATCACCCGCGATACGATCTTCACGCTGGCCGCCGAGGCCGGCATCCCGGTGAAGGAGAAGCGCATCACCCGCGATGAGGTGTACATCGCCGACGAGGCCTTCTTCACCGGCACCGCTGCCGAGGTCACACCGATCCGCGAAGTCGACGGCCGCGCCATCGGCGCCGGCACGCGCGGCCCGATCACCACGCAGCTGCAGAAGACCTATTTCGATCTGGTGCACGGGCGACATCCCGGACGCCGGGAGTGGCTGACGGTGGTGTAGTTGTTTGGATTCGGGATTCGGGGGTCGGGATTCGGGGGTCGGGATTCAGGATTCAGGATTCAGAGAAAGGAAGGTTGCGGGTTTTGCCGAATCCCGAATCCCGAATCCCATTTTTGGAGAAAACCAATGACCAACCCGAACACCGCCGCGGCTGTGGGCAGCGGCAGATACATCGAACCCAATGCGCAGAACTGCTACGAGGTCACGCGTGCCGACCTGCCGCTGCATTGCCCGATGGACAGCATGAGCCTGTGGAACTCGCATCCACGCGTATATTTGCCTATTGAGGCGACCGGGAAGGCCAGGTGTCCGTATTGCAGTGCGGATTATGTGTTGACGGACAGGGACTAGGTTCTAGGGCCGAGGAAAGGCCGGCCACTGCCTGCTGACTGGATAAAGGAACCTGTGATTTATTCGTCATTGCGAGGGGCGCAGCGACACGGCACCCGCGAGTTTGCGAGCACAGGAACAATCGTAGGGTGCGCCGAGGCGAAGCCTGACGCACCACCAGCGCCGAGGGTATTCGGTGGGTCGCTGCGCCGACGCACCCTACAGGCTGAATAAACCTTAAAAGCTCATTTCAGCCGCGGAAGCGTACGGAAGACGTTGAAAGGCAGCGTGTCAATGCAACAGGTGTTTCATCGCCCCGCGGGCCTCCGTGCGCACTGTTCGAGCACGTCCGTGCTTTTCCGCGTGATTCCGTGGTAGATACGGGTTTTAGGATGAATCACCCGCGAACCTCGGCTCAAGGACCTCGGCCCTTAGATGACCCAACCTAGCACCTCGTCCCTGGCACCTCGTCCCTTAACCATATGGCGCTTCATCGACGGCAAGCCCGGGCATGAGAACCAGAGCGCGGGGCTGGTGCAGGCACTGCGCGTCCTGCGGCCGGTGGAGGTGCACGACCTGCCGGTGCCGGGCGAGATCGCGGCCGTCGGGGCCTGGCTGGCGCGGCGCTTTCCCTGGGGGCGGGCGCTGCCGGCGCCGGATCTCCTGCTCGGCGCGGGGCACGCGACTCACTGGCCACTACTCGCGGCGCGCCGCGCGCGGGGCGGGCGGGCCGTGGTGCTGATGCGGCCGACGCTGCCAGGTGGCTGCTTCGACCTGTGCGTCGTACCGGCGCACGACCGCCCGCGCGCCGCCGGCAACGTACTGGTGACGCGCGGTGTGCTCAACCGGGTGCGGCCGGGCGTGGCCAAGGACCCGCGGCAGGGCCTGATCCTGCTCGGTGGGCCGTCGAAGCATCACGCCTGGTCCACGCCACGACTGGTGGAGCAGGTGCGCACCATCGTCGCCCACGATGCGGCGCGGCGCTGGGTGTTGACGACCTCGCGCCGCACGCCGGCGGAGGTGCTCACTGCGCTGCGCCCACAGGTCGACCCGGAATGTATCGAATTGGTGCCCGGCGAGACCACGGCGCCGGACTGGTTGCCCGCACAGCTCGCCTGGGCCGGCACCGTCTGGGTGAGCGCCGACAGCGTGTCCATGATCTACGAGGCACTGACCTCGGGCGCCGCGGTCGGCCTGCTGGAGGTCCCGGCGCGCGGCCGCGACCGGGTCGTGCGCGGCGTGGAGGCGCTGGTGGCCGAGGGCCTGCTGACGACCTATGCACGCTGGCTGGACGGCACCGAGCTGCGCGCCCCGCGGCAGCCCTTCAATGAGGCGGCGCGCGCCGCGCGCGCGATCCTGGCGCGGTTCTTCGCCGCGGATGCCTACGCCTCGTAGGGTGCGTCGGCGCACGCGACGCACCGTGGCGCGGTGTCCCGGTGCGTCAGGCTGCGCCTCGACGCACCCTACGCAACAGGTAAGAACAAAGATGCCAGTCGACCACGGAAGCACACGGAAATACACGGAAGGCGGGAATACAGCGGTTTTTCATTCCACGCCCTTCCGTGTGGTTCCGTGGCCACTGGCTGGAAGGTGTGCTGGTGTGGTGACGCACCGGCCGGCACGCATGTTCTGCCGCACACGTATCGCCAAACCCCGAATCCCGAGATACCGAATGAATGCAAATCCCGCAGGGTGCGTCAGCGCAGCGACGCACCATCGACACCCGGATCGGCGCGTCAGCCTGCGGCCCGACACGCCCTGCGAGTCTGCCAGTCGGTCACGGAGCCACACGGAAATACACGGAAGGTGGGGATACAGCAGTTTTTCATTCCGTGTCCTTCCGTGTGGTTCCGTGGCCAATCCTTCTTCTGCCCGCGAGCGCATGCCATGCCGCGCCCGCTGACGGTGGTGCAGATGCTGCCGGCCCTGGAGGGTGGCGGCGTGGAGCGTGGTACGCTGGAGGTGGCCGACGCGCTGGTCGCGGCCGGGCACCGCTCCATCGTGATGTCGGCGGGCGGGCAGCTGGTCTCGCGCCTCACCGGTCGCGGCAGCGAGCACGTCACCTGGCCGGTGGACCGCAAGTCGTTGCTGACCCTGCGCCTGGTCGGACGACTGCGCGCGTGGCTGCGCGCGGAGAACGTTGACATCCTGCACGTACGCTCACGCGTGCCGGCCTGGGTCGCCTACCGTGCCTGGAAGCGCATGGATCCGCGCAGTCGCCCACGCCTCGTGACCACGGTGCATGGGCTGTATTCGGTGAGCCGCTACAGCGCCGTCATGACGCGTGGCGAGCGTGTCATCGCCGTCTCCGAGACGGCGCGCCGCTACATCCTCGACAACTATCCCCGGACCGATCCGGCACGCATCGTCGTCATCCCGCGCGGCGCCGATCCGCGGATGTTTCCCTACGGCCACCGGCCGCCACACTCCTGGTCACAGCGCTGGTTCGACGAACACCCCTGTCTGCTCGACCGCTTCGTGCTCACGCTGCCGGGGCGGCTGACGCGCCTCAAGGGACACGAGGATTTCATCGACCTCATCGCCACGCTGGTCGCCAAGGGCATCCAGGTACATGGGCTGATCGTCGGCGGCGAGGACCCACGGCGGCATCGCTATGCCGAGTCGTTGCGCCAGCGCATCGCCAAGCGCGGTGTTGCCGAGCATATTACCTTCACGGGTCAGCGCATGGACATGCGTGAGATCTACGCCAGCTCCAATCTCGTCCTGTCGCTGTCGAGCCAGCCGGAATCCTTCGGTCGCACGGTGCTCGAGGCGCTCAGCATGGGTGTACCCGTCATCGGCTACGAGCACGGTGGGGTCGGCGAGGTGTTGAACCGGGTATTCCCGGAAGGCTGCGTGGTGCCGGGCAACCGCGATCTGCTGGTCGCCAAGGTGCAGGACTTCCTCGGCCGCGCGCGGGTGGTGCCGGAGGGGCAGCCCTATACGCTGCAGCGCATGCTCGATAGTACGCTCGAGCTGTATCAAACACTGGCTGCTGCGCCGTGAGTGGAACCCTGGTCATACAGCCGTTGCCTGGCATTGGCGATATGGTCTGGCATCTGCCGCATATCCACGCGATCGCCCAGCAGACTCCCGAGGCGGCCGTCACGGTGCTGACCAAGGCGCGTGCGCGCGCCGACCACCTGTTTGCCGCGGATCCGCACGTATCCGAAGTGCTATGCCTGGAACGCGATCATGGGGGGCGTCATGCGGGACTGTTCGGTTTCTTGCGACTGGCCAGACAATTGCGTACACACCATTTCGATGCCGTCTGGATACTGCACGATAGCACCCGCTATGCGTTGGCGGCGTGGTTGGCCGGTATTCCGCTGCGTATCGGTTATACGAGCGGTGGCGCGCGTCTGTTACTCAACAGGCCACTGCTGCTGACGGCCGATCAGAAATTATTGCATCCGATCGACAAGGCCGATCTGCTGCTGCACGCACATGGGATGAAGCCGTCAACGGCGCACCTCAGGATCGCGGCGGACGCCAGTACGCATATCCAGTTGCAGTTCGGCACGGTCGCCAGGCCCTGGGTGGCGTTGGGTATAGGCACCAGCGAGCCGTACAAGCAATGGGGCGCACCGCGCTTTGCCGAGCTCGCCGGTGTGCTGGCACAACGCTATGGCATGACGGCATTCCTGATCGGCGGGGACGGGGAGCGGGCGCTGGGTGACGAGATCATCGCACGCGCACAGGTTCAAGGCATGGCGGTACAGAACGCTTTGGGGTTGAGCGTGGCCGATACCATGGCGCTGCTCGCCGACTGCCGGGTCTATGTCGGTAACGATACCGGTTTTCTCAATGTTGCGGCAGCGGTCGGGGTGCCGGCATTTGGTCTGTTCGGTGGCTCGCCGCCACTTACCCACAGCGCCATGATCCACTGTCTGCTGCCGGAAGACGGTTCTGTCCCAAGTTATGGAACACCGTACATGGATCGAATTTCAGTGTCGGGTGTGTTGGGGGCGTTGGCGGATGTGCTGGGTCCTTAGCGGTATTCCCGGTACGATTTTTCCTCGACCAGTGTGGAACCCAGTTTGAGATTGAGCAGGCGTTTGATCTCGGCACGCCGGTCGTTGGTGAGATACACCGCGCGCGCCAATTCGATGAAGCGTTCGCCGAAAGATCGGGTACGCTCCTCGTCGCGAATATCATCCTCTATATCCCAGAGACGTTCGTTTACGGTTTTAAGCTCGGTGTACTCGGTGGTGATGTCCTGGCCGAAGTAGGGCGATGCCTTCCAGGTTTCACGCAACACATCCAACTCGCGGTGGATGTTGGCGAGTTTGTCGGGGTCACGGATACGTTCAGCCTTGATCTCAAGGATGGTCAGTTTGTCCAGGAAATCCCCGACCGGAATTTCGACACGAATGCTCATTTCGAAGCCCCTGTTGAACGATACGCACTATTCTAGCAGAGACTTCGATCGCACGATGTGTGTACGGGCCTATGATATTATGCGCGGGTCTTGAGTGAGGTTGAATTGAAAGGTATGCGAGAGCGGATCCGTGCGGCATTTTTCCAATCCGGTTGGTTGCTACCGGTGCTGTTGCCCCTTACGCAGGTGGGTGGTCGTGCGCTGGCCAACGTGCTCATGCTGGTCTATTTGATCTGGGCGCTGCTGGCGGTCCCGGGCAGTCGCGTGCGGGTGGAGCGGGCACCGCTGCTGTTATTCGTTGCACTGTTGTTGGCGTATCTGCTCAGCGTGCCCGGCGCGGTGGCAGCGCAGTCGGCATTGCACGAATGGGTCAAGTTCGTGCTGCATGCACTGGTATTCTATTTCATGCTGGTCGTATTGCAGCAGCGGCCGGATGCCATGCGCCGGCTGATCGAGGCGCTTGGCATCGTGGGGCTGGCACTGCTGGCGCTGTTGCTGCTGAAACTGGCGGTGAACATGCAGGCGCCGGGATTCCTGGTCACGGCGGATATGAAAGAGGACAACCTACCCTTCCTGCTGCCGTTTTCGCTTTATTATCTGCTGGCACTGCGCACGCCGCGCTGGCGGGTTGGACTCAGCGCGGTGCTGTTGTCGGTCGCGCTGGGCTATATCGTGATGTCCCAGGGGCGGGCCGCACTCGCCGGCCTGCTGGCCGCGCTGCTGGTCTATGGTGTGCTCGTGCTGCGCTGGCGCCGCACCGCCGTGGTGCTGGCCGGCCTGGCGGTGCTCGCCGTTGCGGTCGGTCTGAGCTATGAGACCTTTTTCAGGCAGGCGGGCGGGGGCGATTGGGTCGCGTGGTTGGATCGGTTCACCAGTCTGCGCAGCCAATTGTGGCGACAGGCACTGGCGCATCCGCCGGCCAATGCCCTGCTGGGCGTGGGCATGGCCAACGTCGGTCAGTATGCCGAGGTGGTGATGGTGGAGAACGGTGCCCGCCTCGGCCACCTGCACAACTTCCTGTTCGATGCCTGGTATGAAACCGGACTCCTGGGCCTGGGGGCGCTGTTGATCTTCATCGCGGTGCCGCTGGCGCGCGGTTGGCGCCTCGCCCGCGCCGGCGGTGAAACCGGTGCGCGGGCCGGGCTGTTCCTCGCCTCCGCGACGGCGCTGCTGGTGGCCGGGTTGCTGAGCTTCTCGTACGCCTCGCGCCAGTTCGCGGTGTATCTGCCGATCCAGTTCGCGGCCTTGTGGGTGTTGTCGCAGTTCAATGTCCCGGCAACGCGCGAACCGGCAGGGTGATCCCCGTCGTGAGCGGGTGAGGGGTGGTGGCCACTGTGCCTGAACGACGCCTGCTGATCATCAAGCTCGGTGCCTTGGGCGATGTGGTGGTGGCCACGCCGCACATCGAACGCATCCTGGCCGCCTACCCGGAATATGCGGTGCATCTGCTTACCGCGCCGGCCTTTGCGCCGTTGTTCGCTGCCCACCCACGGCTCGAGGTCAAGGCATTGCCACGCAAGGGGTTGGTGGCGATGTGGCAGGCGCTGACCTGGGTACGGCGCATGCACTTCGCGGCCGTCTACGATCTGCAGGGTTCGGACCGCAGCCGGATGCTGACCTGGCTGTCGGGTGCCCCGCGCCGCGTCGGCATCGGTCCCGCGCTCTGCTATACCCACCGATCCCCACACGATGATCGCAGCGCGCATATCTTTGAACGGCTGAATGCGCTGTTGCTTGGCGCGGGCCTGCCGGCGGCAGAGCCGCATCCGCGTCTTTGGACGGACGCGCGTACCCGGGCCGAGGTCGATCGCTGGTTGCTGGAGCGGCGTCCGGCGGGCCGGCCGCTGGTGCTGATGCACGCGGGATCCAGCGCGCGCTGGCTGTCCAAACGGTGGGAGGAGGCGCGTTTCGCCGAACTCGCGCGGCGTCTCGAGCAGCAGGGATTGGCGGTGGTGTGGCTGGGCGGGGATGAGGAGCGTGGACTCAATCAACGGCTCGCCACCGTCGCCGGTATCGACGCGACGGGTGCCTTCGATATCGCGGCATTGGCCGAACTGGCCACACGGGCGCGCTTTGCAGTGGTCAACGATTCCGGCCCGATGCATGTGCTGTCCACGGCCGCCATCCCCGTGTATGCCTTCTTCGGTCCGACCGACTGGCGGCGCAGTCATGCGGTGGGTCAGGCCGGGCACGTGTTGCGGCAGCCGGTCGAATGCAGCCCCTGCCATCTGCCGGTGTGTCCACCGGCGCAGGCGCATCGCTGTCTGTCCGGGATCACCGTGCAGCAGGTGTTCGAGCGCCTGCAGCGGGACGGGTTGTTAGGGCGCGATTGATGCGCGCCCACCGGTCTGCGCTCAGCCGGGGCCGGTGAGCAGCGTCCGGTACATCTCGCGATAGGCGTCGACCACGACGGGCTCGCTGAAGCGCGCCGACAGCACGGCCGCGCCCCCTGCGGCCAGTTGCCGACCGGCGGCGGTGTCGTCGAGCAGGTTCATGATGGCGGCGGCCAGACGCTCGGGGTCGCTTACCGGCACCAGCAAACCGTTGCTGCCGTCTTCGATCAGTTCCAGCGCACCCAGGGTCGCCGTGGACACGATCGCCCGCCGATGTGCCCAGGCCTCGAGGATGACGTTGCCGAGCGGTTCGTGCCGTGATGGGCAGATGAATACATCGGCGAGTTCGTACCAGGGCGCGGGGTCGTCCTGCCAGCCCGCCCAGACGACGCGCGGGCCGATGCCCAGACGCACGGCCTCGGCCTGCAGCGCGGACCGCAACGGGCCGTCACCGACGATGGCCAGGAACAGCGGACGTTCGCCCACACTGGCAGGCAGCCGGGCGAAGGCCGTGAGCAGATCCTCCATGCCCTTGACCGGATGCAGTCTGCCGACGGTGAGGAGCAGCCGGGCGTCCTCCGGGATCTCGAAGGCCTGGCGCAGCGCCGTGAGTGTCTGCGGCGCGGCCGGTGCTGCCGGCGTGACGAAATTACCGATATGGAAGACGCGCGGCGCGGGCAGGCCGCTGTTGATGAGGTAATCGCAGATGCCGCGGGTGTTGCCTACCCAGGCGTGGGCGTGCCGGTAGCCCTTGAGATGGTAATACCCGCCCAGACGCGCGACGTGTACCGGGCGTCGCCTGGGTGGGAAGCGCGTGAGGCGGGTCGCCCGGCCCATGTAGGTCTGGACGATGTCCGCACCCCCTGTGCGGGCGATGGTGCGGATGCGCCAGGCCGCATACAGGTCCCAGATACCCCGCATGGCGACCGGCGTACGCGCGATCGACGCGGGCAGTGACCGGTCCACGGCGCTGCCCGGCGGATGCAGGGCGTGCACCTCTTCCCCCGCCGCCGCGAGGGCGCCCAGCAGACGCACATAGAAGCGCTCGGCGCCGCCGGAGGCCTTGCTGCCGATGATGTGCAGGCTGCGGGTCATGGTGAGCTCAGTGCACGAGGTCGCGCGGATGAGGGGCCAGGGTAGCCCGGGATGAGGGATAACGAAACCCGAAGCTCACGTCGCCGCAGCCTCGCTGCGCAGTGTTCGGATTTCCTCTGCCACGGCCTCCGCATGCAAGCGCTGCAGATCGTTCCCCGGACTCGTCAGCCAGCGCGCCTGTACACCCCAGGGGTGATAACGCCGCGGCTCTCCGGGGCCGAACAGCGTGAGTGTGGGCGTGCCCACGGCACTGGCGAGGTGGCCGAGGCCGGAGTCGTTGCCGACGAACACGCTGGCGCGGGCGAGCACGGCAGCCGCCTCCAGCAGTCCGGTCCGGCCGGCGAGGTCGACATGCGGCAGCGGACAGTCGCGGACGACCGCACGGCAGCGCTCGGTATCCCCCGGTCCACCGAGCAGGATGAGACCATCGAAGCTGTCGCGCAGCTGTGCGATCAGTGCCCGAAAGCACTCGGCCGGCCAGATCTTCGGTTCCCAGTTCGCGCTGGGGCCGAGGGCGAGCCAACGGTCGCCGGGCAGAGGACGGAGGTGCCGGGTGGCGTTGCGTTCGAGTTCGGGCGTCAGCCAGATGCGTGTCGGTGGGATATCGAGAACGCCGAGCGCGGCGATGACGCCCATGTGCCGTTCGACGGCGTGCGGGCCGCGCGGCCGGCACTGCCACTTGGTGAATCGTCGACGCGCGCGCAGCAGGTACGCGAGGCCGTCGGTGCGCAGGTCGACGATCAGGTCGTAGCGGGTGCGGCGCAACTCGCGCACCAGCTTCAGCGTGCCGCGCCAGCCGGCGCGCTTGTCCTTGAGGACGATGCGGCCGCGATACGGGCAGTGGCTGAATACCTCGCTGGAACGCCGATCCGCGACCAGGTCGATCATCGCCTGCGGATAGCGGCGGTGTAGCGCCTCCAGCACCGGCGTGGTCATGATGGCATCGCCGATGTTGCTCAGCGTGATGACCAGGATACTCTGCACCGCGGCGTTCATCGCCTCCCCTGATAGCGTGGTGCGACACCCGGCGGTTGCGTCTTGAAGCGCCGGTGCGCCCACAGGTACTGCGCCGGCATCTTGCGGATCTCGGCCTCGATGAGGTCGTTGATGCGCTGGGTGTCTGCCACCTCGTCGTCGGTCGGGAAGTCCGCCAGCGCCGGATAGAGCCGCAGGCGATAGCCCGCCGTCCCCGGTAAGCGTTCCTGGAAGAACGGCACCACCCTGGCACCACTGATACGTGCCAGCCGCGCGGTGGCGGTGATGGTCGCGGCGGGGATGCCGAAGAAGGACACGAAGACGCTGTGCTCGGCGCCATAGTTCTGATCGGGGGCGTACCACACCGGCATGTTGGCCTTGAGGCTCCTGAGCAGGCCGCGCATGTCGTCGCGCGGGATGGCCTTCTCGAAATGGCGCTCGCGGGCGCCCTGCATGACGGCCTCGAAGGCGGCGTTCTTGTGGCGGCGATAGAGCACGTGGAAGGGCGCATGCAGCGACAAGAGGCGGCCGCCGATCTCCAGGGTGGTGAAGTGCGCCGACAGCAGGATCACGCCGCGGCCGGCGTCCAGCGCGGCGTGCAGGTGCCCGAGTCCCTCGATGCGGGCCAGCTGGTGCAGCTTGCGGGTCGGTGTCCACCAGCTCATGGCCGTCTCGATCACACCGACGCCCAACGAGCGGAAGTGGTCGCGCAGCAGTGTCCGGCGCACGCTGATGTCGAGGTCCGGGAAGCACAGCCCCAGATTGATGCGGGCGACGCGCCGCCGGCCCGGCATCAGGTGATAGGCAAGCCGGCCCAAGGCCCGGCCCAGCGCCATCTGCAGCGGAAACGGCAGTTGCGCGGCCAGCCAGCCCAGTGCCATGCCGACATGCACCGGCCAGTAGCGGGGTGACCACAGCGAAGGATGGGCAGGGGCGGTTTCTGTCACAGCGGGTTTCCGGCTCCGGCAGCACAGTTTACCCATTGCCGCGGTGCGCTCCCAGTGTTGCCGGACAATGTGCTCTTCACCACAAAGGACACGAAGGACACGAAGAAAAACGCCTGGTCAGTGTGTTTCGAGGCCCGACGGTCGATCGGTCAGACGGATACGCCGATGGGTGAATCGGCCAGGGGTTCCAAGAATACGGCTTTCCCTTCGTGTCCGTTGTGTCCTTTGTGGTTGACGGGGTTTCCGCGCCACCAGGGGCACCGTGGTATGATTCGCCCCGGATTTCCCGGGGTGCACGGCCGGCGCATGAAACTACACATACCCGCCTTCGAGAAGGCGCATGTCCTGGTGGTCGGCGATGTGATGCTCGACCGTTACTGGTACGGGGCCACCTCGCGCATCTCGCCGGAGGCACCGGTGCCGGTGGTGCATGTGCGCCAGAACGAGGAACGGCCCGGCGGCGCCGGCAACGTCGCGCTGAACATCGCGGCGCTGCAGGCCGGCAGCACGGTCATCGCCCTGACCGGCGACGATGAACCCGCCGACAGCCTCGTACGCTGTCTCGAGGCCGCCGGTGTACGCTGCCGCTTGCAGCGCCTGGCCGGCGTCCCGACCGTCACCAAACTGCGCATCATCAGCCGTCAGCAGCAGCTCATCCGGCTGGACTTCGAGGACGGTTTCGAGGACTTCGATACCGCCACTTTGCTGCAGGAGTACCGTACGGCACTGGCCGGCTGCGGCGTGGTGGTGATCTCCGACTACGGCAAGGGCACCCTCAAGCCGCTGCGCGAACTCATCGATACCGCCCGCGCCGCGGGCACGCCGGTGCTGATCGACCCCAAGGGCACCGACTTCGCGGCCTATGCCGGCGCGAGCCTGATCACACCCAACCTGAGCGAATTCGAGGCCGTCGTCGGCCCCTGCCGCAGTGAGGCGGAGCTGGTCGGGAAGGGACTGGAGTTGCTCCGTCGCCACGACCTCGGCGCGCTGCTGGTGACGCGTGGTGAACACGGCATGACGCTGCTGCGTCCCGGTCAGCCGGAGCTGCACCTGCCGGCGCAGGCGCGTGAGGTGTTCGACGTGACCGGTGCCGGCGATACCGTGGTGGCCGTGCTGGCCGCCGCCCTGGCCGCGGGCGAAGGGTTGGCCGAGGCCACCGCGCTCGCCAACATCGCCGCCGGCATCGTCGTGGCCAAGCTCGGCACCGCGACCGCCTCGGTCCCCGAGATCCGCCGCGCCCTGGCCGGCCGCCGAAAGGCGGGCAACGGCGTGCTGAGTGAGGAGCAATTGCTGATTGCGGTCGAGGAGGCGCGTGCCCAGGGCGAGCGCCTCGTCATGACCAACGGCTGCTTCGACATCCTGCACGCCGGCCATGTGGGCTATCTCGCCGCGGCCCGGCAGCTCGGTGACCGGCTGATCGTCGCCGTCAACGACGACGGGTCCGTGCGCCGCCTGAAGGGTGCGGGCCGGCCGCTCAATCCCGTCGACCGGCGCATGACGGTACTGGCCGCGCTGGAGAGTGTCGACTGGGTGGTACCGTTCTCAGAAGATACGCCCGAGCGGCTGATCTGCGCCGTCCGGCCCCAGGTGCTGGTCAAGGGCGGCGACTACCGCCCCGACCAGATCGCCGGCCACGACTGCGTCACGGCCGCCGGCGGCGAGGTCAAAGTGCTCGGCTTCGAAGAGGGCGTATCGACCACCCGCCTCATCGAAGCGATCCGCGCGCAGGACGACAGTGGTTGAAATTCTCGTTTAACCACGAAGGACACAACGGACACGAAGAAAACATATCAACGAATGCTGAACGAAGAATTTGCTCTCCCTTGAAGGGAGAGGGAATCCGTCACCTCACATTCATTGGGTTACCTTCGTGTCCGTTGTGTCCTTTGTGGTAAAAAAACAGCCATTCAGAAGGACGCATAGCATGATCATCGTCACCGGCGGGGCCGGCTTCATCGGCTCGAACATCGTCAAGGCGCTGAATGAGCGCGGGCACACGGACATCCTGGTCGTCGACAATCTCAGCAATGGGGTGAAGTTCAAGAACCTCGCCGACTGCGAGATCGCCGATTACATGGACAAGGAGGATTTCATCGCCCGGGTGCAGGCCGACCGCGAGGTCGGCGGTCCTATGCGCACCAGGGTCGAGGCGGTGTTCCACGAAGGCGCCTGCTCGTCCACCACGGAGTGGGACGGGCGTTACATGATGCGCAACAACTATGAATACTCCAAGGCGCTGCTGCACTGGTGCCTGACACGCAAGGCCGCGTACATCTACGCCTCGTCGGCCTCGGTGTACGGCGCCGGGCGCGTGTTCAAGGAGATTCAGGCGCACGAGGCACCGTTGAACGTCTACGGCTATTCCAAGTGTCTGTTCGATCAGTATGTGCGCCGCGTCCTGCCGAAGGCCGAGAGCCAGATCGTCGGTTTCCGTTATTTCAATGTCTATGGTCCGCGCGAACAGCATAAGGGCGGCATGGCCAGCGTCGCCTTCCATCTGAACGACCAGGTGCAGGACACCGGCAAGGTGAAGCTGTTCGAGGGCTGTGACGGTTACGGCAACGGCGAGCAGCGCCGTGACTTCATCTACGTCGGCGATGCGGTGGACGTGAATCTATGGTTTCTCGACCATCCCGATACCTCCGGTATCTTCAACGTCGGTACCGGCCGCAGCCAGCCCTTCAACGACATCGCCCGCGCCGTCATTGCCTGGCACGGGCGCGGCGAACTCGAGTACATCCCGTTCCCGGACCACCTGCGCGGCCGCTACCAGAGCTTCACCGAGGCCGACATCTCAGCCCTGCGCGGCGCCGGCTACGACAAGCCCTTCAAGACCGTCGAGGAGGGTGTGGAGCTGTACCTGGAATGGCTGAACAACGGCAATGGGGAGATTTGATGGTTTAACCACAAAGGACACGAAGGACGCCAAGTAAATCTTCGGCGAAAACCGATCAACAGTCATACATTGACGAGAAGGTTGCGGTTCTGAATTGATCGGAATTTGCTTGGTATCCTTCGTATCCTTGATGGTTCAACCACAAAGGACACGAAGGACACGAAGTAGATCCTCGGCGAAAACCGATCAACAGTCACATATTGGCGAGAAGGTTGTGGTTCTGAATTGATCGGAATTTGCTTGGTGTCCTTCGTATCCTTGATGGTTCAACCACAAAGGACACGAAGTACACGAAGTAGATCCTCGGCGAAAACCGATCAACAGTCACACATTGGCGAGACGGTTGTGGTTTTGAATTGATTGGAATTTACTTGGTGCCCTTCGTGTCCTTGGTGGTTCAACCACGAAGGACACAAAATAGATCCTCGGTGAAAACCGCTCAACAGTCATACGTTGACGAGAAGGTCGCGGTTCTGAATTGATCGGGATTTACTTGGTGTCCTTCGTGTCCTTGGTGGTTCAACCACGAAGGACGCAAAATAGATCCTCGGTGAAAACCGATCAACAGTCACACGTTGACGAGATGGTCGTGGTTTTGAATTGATCGGGATTTACTTGGTGTCCTTCGTGTCCTTTGTGGTTAAACCATCCGCGCCCATCAAGACGGATCGACGCCTTGCGTATTATCTATAGTCTCATCCTCTATCTACTGACGCCGTTCGCGCTGCTGCGCCTGTTGTGGCGCGGGCTGCGTGCGCACGGCTATTGGCAGCGCTGGGGCGAGCGCTTCGGGTTTGCGCCCGTGAACCAGGGGGCGGCGCCGATCTGGGTGCATGCGGTGTCGGTGGGCGAGGTGCAGGCCGCGGTACCGCTGTTACGCGTCCTGCTGAAGCGCTATCCGACCGTGCCGGTGCTGGTGACCACCACCACGCCCACCGGTTCCGAGCAGCTGCGCAGCGTGTTCGAGGGCCGCGTTCAGCATGCCTATATGCCCTACGACCTCCCCGATGCCGTCGCGCGCTTCTTGAACCGGACGCGGCCACGGCTGGCACTGATCATGGAGACCGAGATCTGGCCGAACCTGTATCACGCCTGTGCACGCCGCGGCATCCCGGTGCTGCTGGTGAACGCGCGCCTGTCGGCGCGTTCAGCAGCCGGTTATGGGCGCCTGCGAAGGCTCACAGCGGCGACCCTGGAATGCCTGCAGGGGGTCGCCGCACAGGGTCGCGCGGATGCCGACCGGCTGATCGGCCTGGGCGCGCCGCCGCAACGCGTACGCGTCACGGGTAGTATCAAGTTCGACATGAAGATCCCCGCCAGCCTGACCGAGCAGGCTGCGGCGCTGCGTCGTGACTGGGGCCTGCAGCGGCCGGTGTGGATCGCCGCCAGCACCCACGAGGGCGAGGACGAGGACGTGCTGGATGCGCACCGCGGCGTGCGCGAGCACTTCCCGGATGCACTGCTGGTGCTGGTACCGCGTCATCCGGAGCGCTTCGCGCGCGTCGCCGCGCTGTGCCGGGAGCAGGGCTGGGAGACCGTGCTGCGCAGCACCCAGGCGCCGATGCCGGCGGCTGCCGAGGTGTTCGTCGGTGACAGTATGGGTGAGCTGCTGCTGTTCTTTGCTGCCTCCGATGTGGCCTTCATCGGCGGCAGCCTGATCCCGCACGGCGGCCACAATCCACTGGAGGCCTCGGCCCAGCGCGTGCCGGTGCTGTTCGGACCGCATATGTTCAATTTTGAACAGATCGCGGAACTGCTGTTGGAGGCCGGTGCGGCCCGCGAGGTCGGTGACAGCGGTCAACTCGCCGACAGCGTCGCGCACTGGCTGGCCGACCCCACTGCCCGCATCACGGCCGGCGAGCGCGGCGCCGCCGTGGTCGAGGCCAACAAGGGTGCCCGCGACGCCGTGCTGGCGATGGTGACGGAGGCGCTGGGGGATGAAGGGGTTGAAGCAAAAAATTAACCACTAAGGACACGAAGGCGCACAAAGGAAAACCTTATTCAATGCAAGATCGTGAATTTCTTCGCCTCATGATGAAGAAGGGGGTTCATTTTTTACATTTGTTGGTGGTTTTTCTTTGTGCGCCTTCGTGTCCTTAGTGGTGAAAATCATCTTTTCGCCACTCACCGGATCAACGCCGACAACGCCTTGAACTGCGGGTCGGCGGCGTCGCGCAGCCATTCGAACAGCACCGACTCGGTATTGGTGACGATCACGCCGGCCTGGCGCAGGCGCGCGAGGGCGTTGGCGTGGTTGGCCTCGGTGCGCGAGCACACGCCATCCTCCACGACGAACACCTGCAGTCCGCGGGCGCGCAGGTCGAGTGCGGTCTGCAGCACGCATACATGCGCCTCCATGCCGCAGAGTATCCACTGGGTGCGGCCGTCCGCGCAGGCCGCGGCGTCGAAGCCCGTGGCGTCACAACAGGAGAAGGCGGTCTTTTCCAGGCAGTGCGCTGCGCCTGCCAGACGCTCCGCGAGCACCGCTTCGGTGGGGCCGAGTCCGCGTGGATACTGTTCGGTGTGCAGGATGGGGATATCGAGCGCCTGGGCGGCCTCGATGAGAATGCCGGCGTTGCGCAGCACGGCAGCGCGGGCCTCGGCCGGCATGGCGCCGGTCAGGCGTGTCTGCACGTCGATGACCAGCAGCGCCGAGTCTTCGCGCCGGCAGAGGGAGAGGTGCGCTGCGGAATCAAATTCCATGGTGTGGCTCGACAGATCGGGTGGAGCGAGGGTGAGTGGCGAAAAGATAATTTTTACCACTAAGGACACGAAGGCGCACAAAGGAAAACCACCAACAAATGTAAAAAGATAAACCCCCCTTCCTCATCAAAAGGTGGGGAATTTGCGATTTTGCATTGAATAGAGGGTTTCCTTTGTGCGCCTTCGTGTCCTTAGTGGTTAAATTCTGGCTTCAACCCCTTCATCCCCCAGCGCCTCCGCCACCATCGCCAGCACGGCGTCGCGGGCACCCTAGTGGTAAAAATTATCTTTTCGCCACTCACTGAACCCGCACCGACAAAGGGAAAAGACGCGGGCGGTTCCGTTATTGCGCCGTTGCCACGGTCTGCTCCAGCCAGCCGGTCATGGCCTCGAGGTCAGCGGGTGCCAGCGTGCCGGCCGCCTGCTTGAGGCGCAGGCTGTTGAGCAGATAGTCGTAGCGCGTCTGGGAGAGGTTCAGCTCCGCCAGCGTCAGTGCACGCTGGGCGTCGAGGACGTCGACGATGGTGCGGGTGCCGACCTCGAAGCCGGTCTCCGCGGCCTCCAGCGCCGTCGTACTGGAGGTGCGCGCCTGCTCGGCCGCGCGCACCTCGCTGATGCCGGTGACCACGCCGCGGTAGGCATCGCGGGTCTGGCGTTCGATGGCGCGCTGGGTGACGTCGAGCTGTTCGCGCGCCTCGTCGAAGCGGAAGCGTGCCTCGCGGGTACGTGAGTTCACGGCCCCGCCCTGATACAGCGGCACCGCCAGCTGCAGGCCGATGCTGCCGTCGTTGCGTTCCAGCGGGAAGACGCCGCCGAAGTTACTCTCCTGATAGGTGTAGCTGGCGTTGGCATCGAGTGTCGGGTAATGGCCGGAACGGGCGATCTCGATCTGCTGGCGCGCGGCCTCGGAACCGGCGCGGGCGGCGGCGAGGCTGGGGTTCTGCTGCAGCGCCGTATCCACCCAGTTCTGCTGTGCCTGCGGTTCGGGCGCGACCAGCCTGAAATCGGTGTCGCGGACGGGATCGAGGTTCTCCCGCGGCTCGCCGATGATCTCGCGCAACTGCTCGCGGGTGGAATCCAGCTGGTTCTGGGCACGGATCTCGTCGGCGACCGTCGTGTCGTAGCGGGCCTGCGCCTCCTGCACGTCGGTGATCGCTGACAGGCCCACCTCGAAGCGCTGTTGCGCCTGCTCCAACTGGCGGCCGATGGATTCCTTTTCCTTGCCCGCCAGACGCACCAGGTCCTGCGCGGCCAGCACCGCGAAGTAGCGCTCGGCGGTGCGCACCATGAGGTCCTGCTCGGCCGCGCCGAACTGGGCCTGGGCCTGGGTGACCAGGCTGTCGGCCTGGTCCAGCGCCACCCAGCGGTCCCAACGGAACACCGGCTGGGTGAGGTTCAGGCCGTAGCTCTGGTTGGTGGAGAAGGTCGTGTCGGTTTCGCCGGGCAGCGGGTTGCGTTTTTCATAACTGTTGCGCGACACGTCGCCGCTCAGGCCGATGATCGGCAACAGCCCGGCACGGCTCTGCGGCCTGACCTCCAGCGTGGCGTCGCGCGCGGCGGCGGCCGCGCGCAGCGTCGGATCGCGCTCCTGGGCGAGCTGGTAGATCTCGTACAGCGAGTCGGCCTGTGCCGCACCGCTCAGGCCGGCACAGGTCAATGCGGCGATCAGTGCAACGAGGGGTCTCGGGGCAATCTTCATGGGGCGTACCGTCCGTAACAGGTTGGTGATACCGCGATGCCGGCGCGCCTGCGCACGCCCGAGCGGTAGTTTACAGGAGTGAGGCGTGAGGTGTGAGGTGTGAGGAGTAAAACCCTCGTATGGCCACGGAAGCACACGGAAAAACACGGAAAAGGGCTATTACAAAATCCCAGCAAGTAAACTGCGCGGTTGCTATCTGGGCTCTTGCATTCATAACTTTCCGTGTTTTTCCGTGTGCTTCCGTGGCCAAAATGGGTTTGTCTTTTGCGCCTCACGCCTAACGCCTAACGCCTAACGCCTAACGCCTAACGCCTAACGCCTCACTCAATACGTCGGCATCTCCGGATCGACGTCCCGCGCCCAGGCGGCGACGCCGCCGCTGAGGTTGACTACGTTGGTGAAGCCGAGTTCGGTCTCCAGGAAGCGTGCGACCGCGAAACTGCGGACGCCGTGGTGGCAGATCACAATGGTCTCGCGGTCGGGGTCGAGCTGGCTGGCCTCGCTGCGCACATTGCCCATGGGCATGAGCTGCGAGCCTTCGATGCGGCAGTAGCGGAATTCCCAGGGCTCACGCACATCCAGCAGCAGCGGCGGATGCGGGGTCTCGCGCAGGTGGTCGTTGAGTGCGCTCGCCGAGATCTGGCGCACGGGTCAGAACCGGAACCGCACCGGTTCCGGTGCGTTGAGCAGCGGCGGTATGGCGGTATCGAGCAGGCTTTCGGTTGCCCACTGATCGCGGGCGACGCGGGTGATCAGCAGGGCCTCCATGATGGGCGGCCGGCCGACGATGACGAACAGCCGGCCACCGATGGCCAGACTGTGGTGAAAACCTTCGTGCAACACCGGCAGCGAGCCGGTGACCGCGATGGCATCGAACGCCTGCCCGGTCCAGCCGGCGGCGGCATCCCCCGCCTCGAGATCGATATTGGTGATTCCCTGGTCGGCCAGCTTGCGCGCGGCGGCGTCTTGGAAGTCTGCGAAGATGTCCACGCTGACCACCTGCGCGGCCAGGCGCGCAAGGCAGGCCGTGAGGTAGGCGCTGCCGGTGCCGATCTCCAGTACCCGGTCAGCGGGGCGCAGGGCGAGTGCCTGCAGCAGCCGGCCCTCCAGCTTGGGCGGCATCATATATTGGTTGTGCCCCAGCGGGATGCTGAAATCCGAGAAGGCCAGCGTCGTCCGGTAACGCTCCGGAACGAAGTCCTCGCGCGGGGTGGCGGTGAGCACGTCCAGGACGCGCTGATCGAGTACGTCCCAGGGCCGGATCTGCTGTTCGATCATGTTGTAACGCGCACGCTCCAGATCCTCCTGTGCGTCGTTCAGGGATACCGCCGTACCGGTCATGCCTACGCCCTCCACCGCCGTGAACGCGGTTCGATTGTCCAGAAACCCTCGTTGGCCATGGAAACACCCGAAGAGTACCGAAATACGGGCCGTAGAAAGCGTCGGCGCAGCAATGCGCCGGACTGTGCAGGGGTAGCCAGACTGCACTTCCAGGACCCTGTGGGACTATGCTTTATCTGTATGCTTCCGTGGCAACTGCAGCTTTTTGGGATTATTTCGTTGCCCCGCCGACTTCGATCCGGCGCGGGGTGTGGCCAGAGGCCTGTCGGCCGTGGGCGATCGTAGCGAGCCGGGTGGGAGGGCGAGAGCATTTTTCGATCCTTCGAGGAGAATAGCCGTAGCTATCTGACGAGCAGGATCGGGAAAACGGACTGCTGTCCTACCGGTGCGTTAGATCGGTCCCACGGCCGACAGGCTCCTAGCGTACGGAGTTTGCCGGTGGCGGGCAAGCCTCGCGTCCGGCGGGTTTGTGGCGCCAAATCCCCGGTTGATCAAGAGGTTCAGGCAATTCGAGGAATGGCCGTGGCTTGCATTACCCGGGCCCATCCGATACCTTCGCGCCATCGGCTGGGGGTGCCTCCTGCGCTGCTTCATGCACAGCGATTGAGGGAGGCTGAGAGATACACCCTTCGAACCTGATCTTGGTTAACACCAGCGCAGGGAAGCCTGTCCCGTATCGCAGTCTTCCCCGTCATCTTTACTTCTTATCCGTCCCGCACGCGGGGCAGGGGGCAGGCTCATGAGTGCGATACCCGACGAGTTCATCCGCAAGACCGCCCAGTTGTCCGAGGAGGTCACGCGCCCCTTCGCCAACTCCAGGAAGATCTATGTCCAGGGCTCGCGCCCGGACATCCGCGTCGGCATGCGCGAGGTCGTGCAAGCGCCGACCCAGACCAGTGCCGCGCCGGAAGAGAACCCGCCGATCGTCGTCTACGACACCTCGGGTCCCTACACCGACCCGAGCGCGCACATCGACCTGCGCAAGGGCCTGGCCCCGCTGCGCGAGGCCTGGATCCTGGAGCGTGGCGATACCGAGCAGCTCGACGGCCCGAGCTCCGAGTACGGTCGCATGCACCATGACGACCCCAGGCTCGCCCACCTGCGCTTCGAGCATCTGCGCAAGCCGCGCCGCGCCCGCAGCGTGGCGGGGGTGGGGCTGAACGTCACGCAGATGCACTATGCCCGCCAGGGCATCATCACCCCGGAGATGGAATACGTCGCCATCCGCGAGACGCTGCGCCTCGACGAGCTGCGCCAGGACCCGCGCTACGCCAGGCTGCTACGTCAGCACCGTGGGCAGAGCTTCGGCGCCAGCATCCCCGAGCAGATCACCCCCGAGTTCGTGCGCAGCGAGATCGCCCGTGGCCGCGCCATCATCCCGGCCAATATCAATCACCCGGAGCTGGAACCGATGATCATCGGTCGCAACTTCCTGGTGAAGATCAACACCAACATCGGTAACTCGGCCGTGACCTCGTCCATCGAGGAGGAGGTCGAGAAGATGGTCTGGTCGGCGCGCTGGGGTGGTGACACTCTGATGGACCTGTCCACCGGCAAGAACATCCACGAGACGCGCGAATGGATCCTGCGCAACGCCCCCATGCCCATCGGCACGGTGCCCATCTACCAGGCCCTGGAGAAGGTCGACGGCAAGGCCGAGGAACTGACCTGGGAGATGTTCCGCGACACCCTCATCGAGCAGGCCGAGCAGGGCGTGGACTATTTCACCATCCATGCCGGTGTACGCCTGAAGTACGTGCCGCTCACCGCCGACCGGGTCACCGGCATCGTCTCGCGCGGTGGTTCGATCATGGCCAAATGGTGCCTGGCGCATCACCAGGAGAGTTTCCTCTACACCCATTTCGAGGAAATCTGCGCGATCATGAAGGCCTACGACGTGAGCTTCTCGCTCGGTGACGGCCTGCGCCCCGGCTGCATCGCCGATGCCAATGATGCCGCCCAGTTCGGCGAACTGGAGACACTCGGCGAACTCACGCAGATCGCCTGGAAGCACGACGTGCAGGTGATGATCGAAGGCCCCGGCCACGTCCCCATGCAGCTCATCAAGGAGAACATGGAGAAGCAGCTGGCCGACTGCGACGAGGCACCGTTCTACACGCTCGGGCCACTGGTCACCGACATCGCGCCCGGCTACGACCACATCACCTCCGGCATCGGCGCCGCACAGATCGGCTGGTATGGCACCGCCATGCTCTGCTATGTCACGCCGAAGGAGCACCTCGGCCTGCCCAACAAGCAGGACGTGCGCGACGGCATCATCACCTACAAGCTCGCCGCGCACGCCGCCGATCTCGCCAAGGGCCATCCTGGCGCGCAGATCCGCGACAATGCACTGTCCAAGGCACGCTTCGAGTTCCGCTGGGAGGACCAGTTCAATTTAGGGCTGGATCCCGAGAAGGCGCGTTCCATGCACGACGAGACCATGCCCAAGGAGGCGCACAAGGTCGCGCACTTCTGCTCCATGTGCGGCCCCAACTTCTGCTCCATGAAGATCTCTCAGGACGTGCGCGACTACGCCGCCAGCCAGGGCATCAGCGCGGACGAGGCGCTGCAGAAGGGCATGGAGGAAAAGGCACTGGAGTTCAAGCAGGCGGGTGCGCAGATCTACAAAGAGGTGTGAGTTGCGCCTCGACGCGGCGTGCCTGCAGCGGAGCCTGCGGGTTCTGTGCACTCCCACTGCAGGGGCCGGGTCCGCAACGAGCTGAACCTGCCGGGCCCGCCGGCGCGGGCGGACCCGGTTAGCGGGCGGTGCTAGCGACGCGAACCGCCACTGCGCAGGTGACGGCCGAAGATCCCCATGAACTGCAGTGCCTCCTGGTTGCCCGGCTGGGACATGAGGCGCCACAGGCCGCCCAGACCGCCCTTGGGCGGGGGTTGCTGTTCGAACTCCCTGGAACTTTCCACCAGGGCTTCGCCGAAACGCACCAGCACGCTCTGTACTTCCTCGCGCAACAGCAGATCCATGACCCGGGTGAGGGCATCGTTGCGGGTCAGCCGGTCCATGAGGAATATCGCTTCCCCGGCCACCGCCGCCAGCCGGCTGATCATCTCGTCGTTGACGGCATCCTCCATGGACCCGAGCACCCGGGCGAGATGCACGATGCGCTCCAGATCGCCATGTTCCACCAACTGCGTGATGGCGGGCAGGGCCCGCACCACGCCGCTGCGGTTGACCCGGTCCAGCAGGTCCATGCTGTCGCTGGCGGTGGCGGCCAGGCGCCCCACCATGTCGTCGGACAGGGCGTCGTCAGCGGCGCCCAGGACCCGGGCGAGCTGCACGATGCGGTCCAGGTCCCCATTCTCCACCAACTGCGTGATGGCCGGCAGGGCCTCGCCCACGCCGCTGCGGTTGACCCGGTCCAGCAGGTCCATGCCGCCGCCGACGGTGGCCGACAGGCGCCCGACCATGTCGTCGTTGAGGGCGTCGCGGGCGCCTTCCAGCAGGCGTACCAACTCCATGGCCTGATCCGGTGCCGGCGATCCCGCCTTTTCTTCGGGTTGATTCATCAGGTCACCTCCGCTCACAACAACCCACGGGCCGAGGCCCAGTACAGTTGGTTGTAGGCCATCTTGAACCAATGGACCGCCTTGGTGGGGGTCTTGGGATCAGGCGGGTTCTGGTAGTCGAACATGGCGTAGGTGGCCCGGTCCTTGCCGGCCTCGATGAAGCAGAAGACCTTGCCATCGTAGTTCCGCACGGGGATCCCGATCTTGACCAGGGCGGCGATATTCTCCGCCAGGGTGTCGGCCTCGAAGTGGGCGGTCGAGCCGGCCTTGCTGATCGGCAGGTTGGTGGTGTCGCCCAGCACGAATACGTTCTCGCGACCTTCCATGTTGAGGCGGTGCCGGTCGGTGGGGATCCAGCCGCTTTTACCCAGGCCGTTCTTTTCGATCACTTCCATACCCTTGTGGGCCGGGATGGTGATGAGCAGGTCGTAGTTGCATTCCGTGCCTTCCTCGCTGTGCAGCACCTTGTTCTTAGAGGTGGACCCCATCGGTTGGACAGTGACTGGACGATGATAAGTGCTTTCCTCCATCATGAGCAACAGGCTCTGGAGAGAAGCGATGAGACGAAAGAGACGTACCCATTCACCTGAATTCAAGTCCAAGGTGGCCCTG